>NZ_JADBSZ010000275.1:0-8368 GCF_020246425.1 Microcystis sp. M079S1 | reverse complement strand
GTCAGTCTGTAGAGCGACCATAAGACCAGAACAGAGTAAATCTGTTAAGGCAGGTGCGGAACCCCGCAAGGGAAAGAAGCAGAAACCCAAATCGTGAGGTTTGGGAATCGCCGTCCGTTTTACGGCGGCGAGGATGTCAATAGGATTATTAAGCAAGGAGGCAAAATTATTTGTAGGATGGGTTAGCGGTAGCGTAACCCATGCCGGCGTTGGGTTTCATGCTTCAACCCAACCTACGTTCTAATTTTAGTGAGTATCTTGTCGAAAAATCTAGCGGGGGCATTCATCCGACATTTTAGGTAAAAAAATTAATTCAGCCGGTGTTACCGCTCCTTTTTCCGTGATGATAGCGGTGATTAAAGCGGCGGGAGTAACATCGAAAGCGGGGTTATAAAAGTTAACATCTCTAGGGCAAAGGGTAGTTGTCCCCACCTGATAAATTTCGGCATGATCGCGCTGTTCGATCGGTATCCCCGTACCATCCTTAAGGGAAAAATCCACCGTCGATAGCGGCGCGGCCACATAAAAAGGCAGATTATGAGCTTTTGCCAGCACCGCAAGGGAATAGGTGCCAATTTTGTTGGCCGTGTCCCCATTGGCCGCAATGCGATCGGCCCCAACAATCACCGCATCGATCAGTTTTTGCTGCATACAGTGGGCCGCCATGCTATCGGTGATCACGGTGACGGGAATTCCCTCCCGCAGACATTCCCAGGCGGTTAATTTTGCCCCTTGCAGCCGCGGCCGGGTTTCGTCTGCATACACTTGTATTAATCTCCCTGCCGTCCAAGCGGAACGAATTACCCCTAAAGCAGTACCATAACTGGCCGTGGCTAGGGAACCAGTATTACAGTGGGTTAAAATTGTCAGTTTTTCTGGTTGCTCCGGCAGCGCCAATAAACCATGGTGACCGATCGCCCGACAGGTTTCCACGTCTTCTTTTTGGATATTTTGGGCAGTTTCAAGGAGATTTTTGGTAATTACTGCCACTTCTGGGCCACTTTCCCTGGCCACTTTTAACATTCGCTCGATCGCCCAGAATAAATTCACCGCCGTCGGCCGGGTTTGCGCTAATCGATCGGCTATTCTAGTTAAATCAGCCAGAAATTCCTCTGTCTGGTCGGTGGTAATTTCCTGCGCTCCTAAAACCATACCATAGGCAGCCGCCACCCCGATCGCCGGAGCGCCGCGCACAATCATCGTTTCGATCGCCCGGGCCATAGCTTCACTGCTGGTGATCTCAACTTCCCCATACTCCATAGGTAAACGGGTTTGATCGATCAGCCAGACTTTATTATCTTGCCAACGCACGGGATAGATTGAGTTACTCTCGCAAGTGGTTGTGGTCATAAACATTTTTAGATTGAGAATTAGCTAAATTTACCACTATAGCAGCGGCCTTTCTCCACGGCTGATCAGCAGTAAAAACTATTTTGTGTTTTTTTGTAAAAAGTAATTTTAAATACAGAAACTTTTTTTAGAATGTATAGATAAGTGACTAGAAAAAATTGAAGAATACTTTCTCACTTAGTCCGAGCTTTTATTTAACTAATTCCGAGGATAATTACCGTGAAAACAGCAAAATATCCCGAAAAAATTGCCGCTCTCTGGACAACATTCCTCTTGGGAACCCTATTTCACACCCAACTGGGTTTAATGCCGCTTTTCCATGGTCAATCGATCGTCGAGAGTCATCAAACCAGCAATCTCGATCCGATTTTCTGGGGAATGTTGCTCTTTTTTTTGCTGCCAATGTTAGCGATTATCGGGGTCAATTTTAGCGAAAGTCGCTCCTTGAGAAAGGCCCATTTCTGGCTGACAATTCTCTATTCTGTCTTGAATTTAGCCCATCTGATCGCCGATCTTCTGGTCAGACCGATCGCCTGGTATCAAATCGCTCTCATGGCAATTTTATTGATCATCGGACTGATTTTAAATCTAGTTTCCTATCAATGGCTGCGGTTAGCGATCGCCCATCCGCGCCATCTCTCGGAAAATCATTAGCAGCGCCAAGATCAAAGGGTGGCCCGTTGACTAACTGATCCACACAAGAGGAGGCCTTTTGATCTTAAGTTGGTGCTTATTAAAGCAAAAGCAAGCTTAAACCGTAGCTAAAGCGATTTTTTTGAAAATATAGCTTAAAAACTCTAATTAATTCCTATGATTACCCAGATCAGCCCATAAATTGCCCCTATTTCCTGGCCGCCGCTGCGACCACATCTCACCAAATATGGAGCTTTTTAGCTATGATGGTTCAGAAGCAAGCCAATAAAGGGAACTTTCGGGGCTGGTTATTCATCAAAAAACTCCTGATCGGAGGGGTTAAGCAGACGATATAGTTCAGATTAACGGCAAATATTGGTTAATAGTAATAACGAGGTAATTATTTTGATGAAATCTCTCATTCGTTGGACGGCAACTCTTGGTTTAGTAGGAACGACAATGTTGACTTCGCTCCTGGGCAGCTATTCTAAAGCACTCGCTTTACCGGAAGAACAAATCGTCAAAACCTTGCAGTCTGTACCTGTCTTCGCTATTGCCGATGATCAAGGAGTTCCCCTAATTGCCGTGGGAGAAAAAGAACAGAAATTCACGGGAGTTTTTATCAGTCGGCAGGACGCACAAAACTTTTTTGAACGACTGAAAAAAGAGAATCCCGAAGTGGCCAGCAAAGTTAAAGTTCAGCCTGTTTCTTTGGCACAGGTCTATAAAATGCAAACCAGTCAAACCGATCAAAATCGTCTAATTATCGATTTTGTTCCCAAAGAGTCGGAAGTAGAATCGGCGAAAAAACTGCTCAGTGAAAGAGGTCAACAATATCAAGGTGGTGTACCTTTGTTTGTGCCGAAAGCAGGAAAAGAGAGTAATTTTCTGGTGATCAGTCGCAATAATCAGGATTTGATTCCTTTCTTCTTTGAAAAGGCCGCCGCTTTGCAAATGGTAGAACAATATAAAAAAGCTAATCCCGCCGAAGCAGCCACGGTGAAAATTGATGTTATTCCCTTAGAAAATGTCATCGCCACCCTACAACAAAGCAACGATGAAGCTTTAACTAAAATTCTCCTCTATCCTAGCCAAGAAACGATTGATTTTATTCGGGCAAATAGCAACCAAAATGCTCCCAAACAACCGCCAGCAAAGCCCTAATCATAATACCAATAATCCCCCCGCCCCCAATCGTTAAGCCTTGTGACTGCTAGTATTTCCGGTCAAGAATTAAGTCAATGGCGCCAACAGGCGATCGCTGATTTAGAGCGATCGCAAATATCTCCGAAGGAAGTGGATATCTTTCTGCAAGCAGTGACAGATTTAGATACTCTTTCCCTGCGCTTACAATCCTTTCGCGAACGAGAAAAAATCCCCTTGAGTTATTCTTGGTCGGAAATTACTAAACGCTGGCAAAAACGCCTGCAAGCAAGGGTTCCCTTACAGTATTTGCTCGAATCGGTGGTCTGGCGTAATTTTACCCTCAAAGTCTCCCCAGAAGTCTTAATTCCTCGTCCCGAAACCGAGTTATTAATCGATATTGTTGGCGAAACCGTCAGAGGAGACGACGGGGGAATCTGGGTAGATCTGGGAACCGGTAGCGGTGCGATCGCTATTGGTTTAGCCAGTATCTTGACAAAAGCAGCAATATATGCTATTGATTACAGTCCAACGGCTCTAGCGATCGCCAAAGAAAATATCATCAAGACGGGTTTTGCCGACAGAATTATCTTAAAACAGGGTTCTTGGTGGACACCTCTAGAGAAGTGGAAAGGACAGATTAGCGGTATGCTGTCCAATCCCCCCTATATTCCCAGTGCAGAAATCCTCGACTTACAAATTGAAGTGCGGGAACATGAACCCCGTTTGGCCCTGGATGGAGGTGAAGACGGATTGACTGCGCTGCGCTATCTAGTGGCCACTGCTCCCGATTATCTGCGCTCAGGAGGCCTTTGGCTAGTGGAAATGAGAGCCGGTCAAGGGGAAAAAGTAGCGCAAATGCTGGAAAATCAGGGCAATTATCGACAAATTCAGATTATTAACGACCTAGCAGGTTTCGATCGCTTTGTTTTGGCCGAGCGAATTTAGCGCAATGCAGCCGCTTCGCAGTCCCGCAGCCAGAGACGCACCGCTTGGCCGATGGTGCCTTGGCTGGTTTCTAGGGGAGGTAAGGGGACTTGAGCGGGTTCAAGGGCAGCTAATTGACTGTAAACCGTCACTAATCGCCATCCTTCCCCAGTTTTAGTTAAAAATAACCAGTGATAATTCTGGAGAGTGACAAAGCGATTTTTGCTATACTGACGCTCTAAAGTCGTAAAAAAAACCTGTTGAGTGTCATCGGCAATTTGACCAGAATATTGACTGGCAGTTAAAGGTAGGGGTGTAAATTCGGGACGACCGGCAATAATCACAAAAACCGGTGTAGATAATTCTTGATCGATTTGGGAGCGGCTAATAACTCGATTAGCATAACTGGGTAAATCTGACAAGAGGCGATCGACTAAAAGATTTAAATCCTCCGGACAGCTAGAAAGAGGACGACTAACTGCTGGCAAGTTAATCCCGAAAATAACCAGTAATACAGCTAAATGTCGGCTAATTCTTGACAAATTTTTGCCCATGCTACCTTTGGCTCCTCGGCACCGGTGATCGGTCGTCCAATTACTAGATAATCAGCCCCAGCTTTAAGCGCTTGGGCCGGAGTCATCACCCGACTTTGATCCCCTTTCGTTGACCAGGAGGGACGAACTCCGGGGCAAACTAAGAGAAAATCCTCTCCACAGATGCGCCGCAATTGCGCCACTTCTTGGGGAGAACAAACCGCCCCATCAATTCCTGATTCCTTGGCCAATAATGCCAGATTTAAGGCATATTCCGATAGTTCTAGGGGAATTTTGAGGTCGAGGGCTAATTCGCGGGCGTTAAGGCTGGTTAAAACGGTGATAGCGAGAAGTTTTGGCGGCGATAGCAGGTCAGAAATTGCCTCCTTAGCCGCCGTCAGTGCTTGCCGTCCGGCCGTAGCGTGCAGGGTGAGTAAATCCACTTGATAGCGACTAGCTGAACGACAGGCCCCGGCGATTGTATTGGGAATATCATGAAATTTTAGGTCGAGAAAGCTCTTTTTTTGTCTTTCTTGCAGAATCCCTAGAATTTCTGCACCGCTACTGACAAATAATTCTAGTCCCACTTTCCAAAAATTGACTTCCGGCAACAGATCGAGCAGTGCGATCGCTGATTCTAAATCCGGCACATCGAGAGGAACAATAATTCGGTCTGAGTTGGTCATATTGGGGCGATAAATCAAAGAAAAATCCAATCGGCAAAAGTGGCAGCCTGTCCGCAATAAATGCCATCACGATCGATGATATTCCAAACGATCGCTTTTTCAATGCGAAATAGTTGACCGTTTTTCGTGATCCTTACCCCGTGATAATCGTTGATATAGCCCTGTTTTTTGACTAAATCCAGCATTTTTTGGCGTTCTTGGGCGGGTTCCTCTCCCTCTACCGTTGCTCGCGAAGGAGTTGCTAATAATTCTTGCCAAGTTAAACCCCAGAGATCGAGGGCGCAGCGATTACCATAATTGAAGATCGGATTAGTTTGTGTACCGTGGGAAACTAGCACAAAAGGGGCATAAAAGAGCATTTTACTCTGTTCTTTGCCAGTACCGATCCAGGGTAAAAGCGATCGCCCGATTAACTGTTCATAACTATCTAGCAGCAATTCCGTCCAAGCTATAATAGCTAAATCTTCCCAAATTTCCATAAAATTATCTTGAAAAACCGGTTTAATCTTCCCTTTGCCAATATTTATAGGCCGCGTAGGCTAAAGTAATCACTCCCGTCAGAATTGCCGACTCATCCACTAAAAATTCCGGATGGTGAAGGGGGGGATTGAGGAGGTTAGGAGAACCCACTCCCAGACGGAACATTGTCCCCGGGGCCTGTTGCAAATAAAGGGAAAAATCCTCGGCCCCCATGGAGGGTTCCGAGAGAATTAAAACCCGATCCTGTCCCCAAGCTTCTAAACCGGCTTCTTCGACTAACCGGGTTAAAAATTGGTCATTTTGCACCGATGGCACGCCCCGACGATATTTTACTTGACATTTAGCGTTATATGTGCTACAGACATTCGTGACCAAACTCTCGATCCATTCCGGGAGATGGGCGTGGGTTTCTGGGTGCAGCGATCGCACGGTTCCCGCCATGCGTACCTGATCGGCGATGACGTTGGGGGCGCGACCACCGCTAATCTGGCCGATGGTGAGGACAATGGGACGCAAAGGGTTTTGAGTCCGACTAATTGCCTGTTGCAAAGTGGTGATTACTTGCGAGGCGATCCAGATAGCATCGATCGCCTCGTGGGGCCGGGCCCCGTGGCCGGATTCCCCTTGAATAAAAATCTCCAGATCGTCGGCAGCTGCAGTTAAGGCCCCGTAACGAACTCCGATCGATCGGGCCGGAATCGAGGGGAAAACGTGCAGCCCCAAAACGGCGCTGACATCCCGCATCACCCCTTCCCGGATCATCCAACTGGCCCCCTGGGCGATTTCCTCTGCTGGTTGAAAGAGAAAGCGTATTTTTCCCTGCAAAGGTTCCGAGAGACGGGAAAGCACCATCGCCACCCCTAAACCGACGGTAGCATGAACATCGTGACCGCAGGCGTGCATAATCCCGGGTTTGCGGGAAGCAAAGTCTAAATCGGTTCTTTCTTGGATCGGTAGGGCATCCATATCGGCCCGGATAGCTAAAATCCTTCGATCACTGCCTTTTCCCGCCAATTCTCCCTTAACTCCCGTTTTTCCCACCGCTTCCTGCACCGATAGACCACAGGAAGACAAAACCCCGGCAATATAGGCGGCAGTTTGATATTCTTGCCCGCTTAACTCTGGATTCGCGTGAATGTGGCGGCGAATCTCCACTAATCGGGGTGCGAGACTCTCGGCTATGTTTTTAATCTCGGAGAGCATGAAACCAGTTTTACAGTATCTTTAAAGTTAATCATAGAGCATTGTTTACCTGAAAATTCGACTTGGCTGATTTTCAGTCTGCATTGTCTTCTCGGCATTCTTTCAACCCAGGACTAAGCTAATTTGTCAATAGGATGCAGGAGTTACCATTCATCTCTTGATTCGGCAACGCCTCTTGAGAGAATATTCCAGCTATGATAGGAAACAGTGTCTAGTTAGGAAAAAACATGGTTCAGTCTTCCGAAAAAATTGAAGTTAAGTACGGGGAAAGAGAAATTGCCGCAGGAACATTAATTACTTTCCCCAATCCACGTCCGGGCAGAAATTACGATATTCAGATCACTCTGCCGGAATATACCTGTAAGTGTCCCTTTTCCGGTTATCCCGATTTTGCCACTATTTATCTTAGCTACGTTCCCGATCAAAAGGTGATGGAATTAAAGGCGATTAAACTTTATATTAATAGTTATCGCGATCGTTATATTTCCCACGAAGAAGCAATTAACCAAATTTTAGATGATTTGGTGGCCGCTTGCGAACCCTTGCAGATGAAAATTAAGGGGGATTTTCATCCCAGGGGTAACGTACATACTGTGGTGGAGGTGATGTATAAAAAAGAATAGCATAATTGTCTAGTTTGGGGATGGGTTAGCCCCCATCTCTAGCTGTTCTAGTTTTTGTTGTTCAAGTTTTTTGCTGTTGGAAGGTCTGTAGCCAGTCAACAGGAGACGATGATCGAGCAGGTTATATCGCTATCTTGTCCTTTGTCTGATAGGTTTTACTCATCGAATCTGTCCTCGTCTGAGACAAATTGACAATAAAAGCCGTCTGCTCGTTTAATAAGCCTAACTCTTTTAATGGCTCTTCTCGACTTTGTGTGATAATTTTTGCTTATAGAATCGTGAAATGTTTACTGGGAAAGACTTTTAGGACTATTTTGCTGAAGAACCTATCAGTATAGACCTCGTTGCCACACAGAAACCAGAAGAGCCTTTTAATGGTAGATTTATCGAGAATCTCACGGTTAAAAGTGCCGATTAGCTTTAATTTTCCTATCCCAGTTTTATCCGTGATGTGGATAAACTTCTTGTCTTCTGTTAGTTTCCAGCCAGAAGTTTTGTACTCTACAGACCTTGAGAACTTTTTGAATTGGGGATAACCTTTTTTTGCCAAACCCTTCTTGATCCGTCCGCTCGCCCAATTCGATTCGGCGCGGGCGGTGCGCTTTTTACAGTTGTCATAAAAACGGGATAGAGAAAACCAAGCTCTTTCGGTTCTTCCGAACTTACCATGTAAAATCAACTAGCAAAATGCCAATTTAATAAACATCTAAGACTAAAGTTTTTAAAGTTTCTAAATCCATAGCCTCTCCTTTTAATCACCTTCAGTTTATTATTAATTCCTTCAACTGTT
>NZ_JADBSZ010000274.1:0-2936 GCF_020246425.1 Microcystis sp. M079S1 | reverse complement strand
GACAAAAGGCGATCACTAACATAAGAACTAAGCAGTTAAAGTATTTAACCAATTGATTAAATCTTCTACCGTAGAGAAATCGAATAAAGCTTCTCTCTCACAAGTCCAGAAAACGGGTTTCTCGAAGAAACCCGTTTTCTAAATAGTTTCTCAAAGAAACCCGTTTTCTAAATAGAAACCCCTTTTCTCAGTTGAGATTGCTTCTGCGCCTTTTTCTGATTTTTCTTGCCAAGTACCGTGAAACCCCGGAGGGATAACACTGGGTAATTGCAGACAGCAAAGGGGTTCTTTTTCTAACTGCTGACTATCATAGATTCTCACTTGGCTGCTGTGATTATTGCCGTCGTAAACCACGACGATTAACCATCCCGTTGCTGGAGATAAACCATCGCAGACAAAAATCGGTTCACTTCCATAACAGTTACTTTCTAGATAAGCAATAGTTAACTTACCTGTGGAGTGATTATAACAAGCGGGAAGTCCGATAATTTCCCGACGAATATCGCTATCGGGACGATGGACAGCTAAAAAAGTATTTTGCCATTTTTGTCCCACCAGTTGCGGGGAAACCACGGGAAAATCACAGCTTAAATCCGAGAGAATTTCCTGATTAATCACCTTTGCTGATAGGGGATTAATAGTAATACTTGCTAATTTTCCGATGGCTAAGGTTTCGGTTTCACCCGTGGCAACTTCTTTTAAAAATTGATTAGTTTTAAAGTCATCATAACGGACAAAAACAATTTCAAGATTGCCTTGGTCATTCACACAACCATTAGCGAAGTGCCATTGAAACCATGACTCTGTAACACTTTCACTGACTAATTGCAGAGAATCTCGCTCAAAAATTAGTATTCTTGTTCCTAATTCTGGCTGCCACTGCATGGCATCACTAAAAGTTTTAAATCCCAACAGTATCGATAACTTATCAGCTTTTATCGGTGGGACAAAAAAGACGAGATACTGTCCTGCTAAAACAAAGTCATGCAGCATAGACAATCTATCTAAATTAAAAGTGTTTTTCTGGATAATTTGACCAGTGGAGTCAGACTTATAGAGATTTAAACTAACTTTGGCACTGATTGTCACCCCGAAATTAAAAATCTCTCCTCTGGACAAATCTAGCTTAGGATGAGCGGAAAAAGTTTCCTTTGCTTGTAAGCTAGATAAATTATCTAAACCTAGGGTTTCTAAAGATTGTAAATCTAATTTATGGGGAAAACCCCCTTCCCAGAGAGCTAATAATTTATCCGGTAAAGCTAACACCGAGGTATTGGCGGCATTTTTTACCTCTTTTCCCCAATTATTCCAAAAGAAGCCGGGGGCATTCATGCCATAATTAGGAAATAAATATTGATTAGCGGCGCTTTCTTGCTGATAACCGGCAGTCTGAACATAACGATAGGTGGCACTGGCTCCATTATCATGAAAATGTACAGCTAAAACTGCCCCATCTCCGTCAAACCAATGACCAACTTTTTGCTTACCTCTTTCTAATCTCCCCGGACCATTGCGATAGAGACTCCCCCGCAATCCATCGGGAATTTTCCCCGATAATAAGGTTAATTGCGTTTCAGAAAATTCTACTGCTGGTTTTTCTAAAGATTTTGCCCAAGCTTTCATAGATTTGTTTTTTTTTAGTGATTACATAGTTTAAGTATAGCCCTAGACTAGGTTCAATGACGATAATTTCGCCAGTTTACCAGTTAATTAGTATTTACCACAACCCATCAATTATGTCATGATAAAGTGTCGGGATCAATTCCCAGAGAACGGATATATTCAGCTAAACGTTCAGCTTTTTGAGATAACTCGATAGAAGTCAAAAATTTCTGACCATCTAAACTATAAATTTCTAACTCATCTTCTCTCAATTCAAATCGGATCTTTAACCGAGGACTAACCCATCCTTTAATCTCCGAAATAGAGCTTAATCGTCCTTCCCGTCTCAACCATCCTTGAAAATTATGAGAATCTGGATCATAGAGATAGTATTCTTCCACTCCATAACGTTGATAAAAGAGTAGTTTTTGCTCCATTTCTTCTAAACTATTAGAAGGGGAGATAATTTCAAAGACCACTTGAGGAGCGATGTTATCTTCTTGCCATTGTTTATAGGAACCCCGTCTTCCTTTCGGACGACCAAATACTACCATAACATCGGGAGCAACCGGTCCGGTAATTTTTTTATCTTGGACGGGATACCAGAGCAGATACCCCGCAATAAAAACGTTAGGAGAATTAGCAAAGAGAATCTCAAGGTTTTCTTTAATTTTAACGATCCATTCGTATTGTTCGGTATTATCGGCCATGGGTTGACCGTCACTATCGGGGTATTCAATATCTGGATCAATAGCTGGTATAAAAGTCATAACTTATACTCCTGCTTACTTGTCTGAAAATTATAATTTTAGCGTCTGTAAGACTTGCTCTATTCCCCTATATTTAGGGGTACATAACATCGTTATATCCCGACAGGTTACTTTGATCGGATTGATTTGCCTATTAAGCTGTGGCTCTTCTAGAGTAGTTAGGCTATATTAGCAGAAAATAATCCACGCAAGCCTTGCCAAGTAAGTCTCACCAGAATTCAAAAAAGCAATTTTAATAAAAAAGCTTTTTGCTTTGTTGGATTCCAGGCTATTTAAGGGTTTAGGCTCGTTTAAACTACTAATTTGCTATAACCAGTCTAGGAGAGCCTAAGCTGTTTGCTTGCTTTAATTCATAACAAAAATTAACACACGAAAACCAGAAGAGCCTGTTGGGTTCTTCTCGACTTTGTGTGATAATTTTTGCTTATGGAATAGTGAAATGCTGATCGGGCAAGACTTTTAGGACTATTTTGGGCTTGCTGAATAAATCTAAAAACCTTGCTGGATAAGACTTTTAGACTTTTTGTCAATCAAAAAGTACCAGCGATGGGAGTGATCGGGGGT
>NZ_JADBSZ010000273.1:0-9455 GCF_020246425.1 Microcystis sp. M079S1 | reverse complement strand
GGAAGCACTAGAAGCGGCAATTTCGACAATTAATTCCGGCGCGCCTTCTACATAATCATCTTGACTAATTGTCGATTGTCCTCCCTTGTCAATTCTTAATAGGGCATCCGGTTGGGGTTCGTTATCAATATCTAATCTCACGGTGGCATTATCACCCAATCTAACACCTGGAGTCGCCGCTTTATAGAGAGCTAACCATCCGATAATATTAGCATGAGGCTCGGCGTGACTTTCAAATCTGAGGGGAGATGCCATATAAACAATTCCTTCAATTAATTCCGCTTTTTTGAGATGGGGCATCCCTTGATAACGTCGTTCAAATTCCCATCGAGTTAATTTATCGCCGTTTTCTAGGGGAGGAATTGTTAAAGAAGCAGTAATTACTGGGGTAGTTGTCATAGGTTTTCTCTTTTCACCCTTCTTCTAGGTAAGTGTTTCTAATTAAATAGAAGATAGATTTTGCCTTTGATACCCCTGCCCCCCTTATTAAGGGGGGTGCCGATAGGCGGGGGGATCTCCCCTGCCCCCCTTGATAAGGGGGGTGTCTGACAATTTTTAACACCTACCTACTTAGTTAATCTTTGCCCGCTATCGGATCAGCAATTTCTCCTGATCTTCCATTATTATAACATCCATCGGTAGGGTGTGTTAAAGTAGCTCAACACACCCACAAAAATCAATTAGAAGTCAGCAAATAATCTATTAGTTTGATCAGAGTTGCTGCCCCCATTTTATCTACTCGATCAGTGATATCATCAAGAGAAATAAATAGCTTATCTTTTCGCACTTTGATAAAATTTCCAGTAACTGTTCTATTTATTCCCGCTTTTTTAAGTTGATTAGCATCACAGCTATTCAAAAGCTCTAAAATCGACTTAGAAGGAGGAGAAGGAGGAGGAGGAGCAGCAGAAATAATAATTTTTTCTTCCAGTCTTTTGATTTCTTTTTGGTACTCCTCTCGGATTGCTTGTAACTGGGTTTCTAATCGTTTTTCAAGATTACTCATCCTCAATTCTAGAGGATTATCTATTTTTTCGGACCTGGTAATTAACCCAGGAGAAGGGGATAATAACTGTATTTGCTGTAAAGCAATATTCTCCGCTTCTTTATCAACTACAAAAGCGTTAATCATCTCGATGTCAGGAACTTTCTGATTGGCGATAACAGAAGCATAATATTCTAAATCTCCACTGATAATATTATAACGTTCATCAACTTTTTTATTATCAGCTTTTTTGAGAATAGCAGGGCGAATAAGTCCACCCATTTCAATAATAAGATTGGCTAAATTTTCCAATTCAGTTTCAGAGAAGGTTTCTCTGGGAACGGAAGGATTAATATCAGTAATATCGACTCGTAAAAATTTACACATTTATTTAACTCCTATTTTAGCTAAAACTTCTAGTGCTAAGGCTTCAAATTCTGATGCTGATACTCCCGCATCAGCTTGATGTTCCGCATAATCGATTATAGATTGGGGGGCAGGAATTTCTAAATCTCCCACGGTAACGTATTGATTTATACAGCGAGATAAAGGCATTCTTTCCGAGATAGTTGATTCCATCAAGGGTAAATTATATTTGTCTGGAATCACTTGTTTTTGTTTGGGAAAATTAAATCTTAAGTATTGAGCATGGGTGGAAATTTTGGAAGGTAAAACGCCTAAAATTTGTAGGGTTGGTTTACCCAAATCTCCACGACTTTCATTAATTTCCTCTTGAACAAAGTTTTTAACGCTATCTAATCCTTGATTAGAAAATGGTTTAAGATCTGAAGGAATTATTAGATAATCAGCTGCAATTAAAGCAATGCGTGCATATAAATCAAGTGCGGGAGGTGCATCAATAATTACAATATCGTATTGATTATTTACTTTCTCTAATTTTCTGGCCAATCTAGCAAATACCGCCGCATTATCTTTAATTTTCGCTTGGTTAGCAATTAAAGATATGTGAGAGGGAATAACATCAATTTCTGGATGATTGAATCCTTGAGACTTTCTGACGATATTCTCAATAAAAATACGGTTACTGTTATCTAGTAAATGAAAGACATTTTTATCTTTTAAATCATCGTCATCATCGAATTGAAACTTAATTAAACCAACGGCAAAGGTACTATTAGCTTGAGCATCAATATCAATTAATAATACTCGCTTGCCTTTTTTACTCAAGGCTGCCGCTAGATTGGTAGCGACGGTGGTTTTACCAACACCACCTTTATGATGATAAATTGCGATGGTTTTCATGGGATTTTTGTTGTTGATTGTTGGAGAATTAAGCGGTGGAATACCCAGGGATAAAGTTTCGTAGCCAATCAGAGATTTTAACTGTTCTAAGTGAGAGGCAATTTCTAACCCAGAACATCTAAAAACTAAATAAATTTTATCGGGTTTTCTTCGATAAAGTTGAATCTCATCACCATTGGTTAATAATCCCCACTGCACTTTAAAGTAGTTGAGATAATAACCTAAGCGGTGACGATGATTGATGAGCTTTTCTCTGGGGTTTTTAGCCTCGACAATTAGACAGTGAGAGGGTAAAAACTGCTTTTTGTTGATAGGTTTTTGAGCAGAAACAAGGAAATCTAAGCGTACTTTACCGAAGCTAACTTGTTGATACCAATGTTCGGGATTGTAGCCTAGTTTGGGGAGTAAATACTGGACAATTAATTTACTCTCCACTTCCCTTTCGTTATGACAATGGTGAGGGTTGAAAGTCACACATTTGAGGAAATACTTAAGAACAACTTATTGTTAGTTTAAATGATGACGGCCTTTCCCGTCAAGGTGAAGCACAGACTAAATCCTTACTTAATCAAGTATTTCAGCTGCAAGAACGAACCCCATCTATCCCAGAAAAGCTGTATATTGAGATGCACATCGGTAAATTTACGGATTTATTGCAGTAGGATGTTTATCTAGCACTTTTGGCAATGACAGAGAAAACCATCCTACCCACAGCTTAATTAATGGATCTGCATAATTTTCTCGGCTACTTTCTGGGAAATAAAAGGTAAAATTGAGCGATTTTGACTGTTATCTTTTCCCTCGGTAAATACCACCAAGAGATAGGGAGTATGATGGGGAATTTCAATATAGGCTGCATCGTGACGTACTTGACTTGTCCAACCAGCTTTTGACCAAATTTGACTATTTTCTGGTAATCCTTGTCCCAAAAATCCTAAAATTTGTGTCTCATCTCCTTGACTTGTCCAATCAGCAGGATTAAGACTTCGTTTTAGTAAAGACATCATCATTTGGGAACGTTGGGAAGAAACAGCAATCCCCCCGACAATAGTATGAATTAAACGCGCCACTGCATTGCTAGTTAACATATTGCGATTCTCCATTAATTCCCCTAAAAAAGCGCGTTCACGTCCATAGGGACCATCAGACCAAGTTTTTTGATTAACGTTAATTGTCGCTAATTCTGGCCAATTTAAGGATTGAAAATAACGATTAACTATGTTGCGTTGTTGCTTCCAAGTTTCAAAGGGACTGGCGGCAATTTCTGGACCGCTAGTGGTTCCTGTAACCAGATCTACAACTAAACTGGTAGCATCATTACTAGAGTCAACAATCATGTCACGAATGGCGCGATTTAATTCGCTGCTTTCGGCAATCATTCCCCCCTCTAACCACTCATGAATCGCTACTAAATAAAATAATTTCACTAAACTAGCGGGATAGGTTCTTTCTTGTCCTCGATAACTAAATCCGCGGGGGGAATATTTCCAGAATTCTTCGTGAGAAATTGCTCCCCCCGTGTTGACGATAACGGGAGGATCATATACTATCCAAGTTAGGGCGATTTGTTCTTGAGCTAATTGGGGAAATTCTCGCCAAGTTGTTTCTAAAATATCTGTACCGAACTGTTGGAGATGGTCTTCAGTATGAAAAAAGTTCATAGGTGTGCTGCAAAGTCAAGAGTTAGAAGGTGGATAAATTATTGAGTCGGCAATTCTCATTTTAAGGTAAAATTTACCGATAATTAATTATTTGATCGCTTCTGAGTTTAATGTTTATATCTACCGATGAGGTTCATCTCTATTTTATCAGTCTTGATCCCTCTGGGGATAGACTAGAAACACTGGCTTCTTTGCTCTCGGAAGATGAAATAATTAGAGCTAATCGTTACCATTTTCCCGAACACAAGCGGCGTTTTTTGGTGGCTAGGGGGTGTTTACGGGAGATTTTAGGGTCATATTTGGCGATAAGTCCCGAAAAAATCGAGTTTATCTACAGCGAACGGGGAAAACCGAGTATTAACTACCAATTGCAGTTTAATCTCTCCCATTCCGAGGAGATGGCCATCTGTGGCTTGACTTTAACCGCTCGCATCGGGGTAGATTTAGAGAAAATGCGCGAGGTGAAAGATTTAGATAGCTTGACAAAAAGGTTTTTTTGTGCTAGGGAACACGAGCTTGTTGAAAAGTCCGCAGAGAAGGAAAAGCTATTTTTTCAGTTATGGACGGCAAAAGAGGCTTATTTAAAGGCAGTGGGAACGGGAATTAGCGGGGGACTCGATCGAGTGGAAGTGGGCCTCAATCCCTTAAAATTAGACAATGTGGCGGGGGAATGGCAATTATGGACAGCGGCAATCGGCGATAATTATCGAGCGACGGTGGTTATCGAAGGTAGAGATCGAGTGATTAAAACCTTTGGCCTTTCTGATCTATGATTAATTGGGGAGTTAATTGCCTTGAGAAATTCAGTAATTATTCCTAGCTATCTCAAAAAGCTTGCCCTTAATTATTACTTAATCTTGTTTTCTCTATGCGAATTGCTCTTTTTACAGAAACTTTCTTACCGAAAATCGATGGAATTGTCACCCGTCTTAAACATACCGTGGAACACCTACAAAGATTAGGTCATCAGGTATTAGTTTTCTCTCCCGATGGCGGTTTAAAAGAGTACAAAGGTGCTAAAATTCATGGAGTTACAGGGATTCCCTTACCCCTATATCCAGAATTAAAAATGGCTTTCCCCCGGCCTTCCGTCGGTCAAGCTTTAGAGAGGTTCAAACCTGATATTATTCATGTGGTTAACCCAGCTGTTTTAGGGGTGGGAGGCATTTATTTTGCCAAAACTATGAACATTCCCCTCGTCGCTTCCTATCATACCCATCTCCCCCAATACCTACAACACTACGGGTTAGGTTCCCTAGAAGGATTACTCTGGGAATTATTAAAATTAGCCCACAATCAAGCAAGTTTAAATCTCTGCACTTCCACTGCTATGGTACAAGAATTATCTAGTCGTGGCATTGAAAAGGTAGAGCTTTGGCAAAGGGGAGTCGATACGGAATTATTTCAACCTCATTTAAAATCCCCGGGTATGAGACTGAAATTATCCCAAAATAACCCCGATAGTCCTCTCTTATTATACGTTGGTCGAGTGTCGGCCGAAAAAGAAATTGATCGCATTAAACCAGTCTTAGAAGCGATTCCCGAAGCAAGATTTGCCATTGTGGGAGATGGTCCCCATCGGGAAGCTTTAACAAGTCATTTTGCTGACACAAATACCCATTTTGTCGGTTATTTACAGGGGTTAGAATTAGCCTCCGCTTTTGCTTCCGCAGATGCTTTTCTTTTTCCCTCACGCACAGAAACCCTCGGTTTGGTACTCTTAGAATCCATGGCTGCCGGTTGTCCGGTGGTGGCGGCAAATTCGGGGGGAATTCCCGATATTGTCACCGATGGAGTTAATGGTCATCTCTTCGATCCTAGAGATGAAAAAGGTTTAATTAGTGCCACCCAAAGATTACTAACCGCCAAGGCAGAAAGAGAGGAATTACGACGAAATGCGCGTCTAGAAGCGGAAAAATGGGCATGGCAAGCGGCCACCAAACAGTTATTAAATTACTATCACCAAGTTTTGAAGAATAATTCTGTGGCTTTTGCCGCTTAATTGTTGTCAAAATGCTCGAATTTAACCGCCAAAACCTTAACCTATTGTAACTTCTATGGCCAGCGCACCCAGTACCACCTTAGATAAGTCCACCCAAGTGGTCAAAAAGACTTATCCCAACTATAAAGTTATTGTTCTCAACGATGACTTTAACACCTTCGATCATGTGGCCAATTGTTTAATTAAATATATCCCGGATATGACTACCGATCGAGCTTGGGAATTAACTAATCAAGTTCACTACCAAGGACAGGCAATTGTCTGGACAGGTCCCCAAGAACAAGCGGAACTTTATCACCAACAATTGCGACGGGAAGGATTAACCATGGCTCCCCTAGAGGCCGCATAATTATGAATAATGGTCGCTTAGTTTGGAATCATTCTACTCATATTCCAGGGTTGATTGCGGTATTAGAAAAGTTAATTACCTATCAGGGAATCACCACTGTCACCCCGGGGGTACTTTCTCGCTCAAAAGGTCATTGTCCGCGGTTACAATTGCGGATATCAGTGCCGATTCGTGGTGGTTTTAAGCTGATTGCGAGGACAGGAAAAAGTGTTCAGGAGGTCTTTGTTATTACCGATTTAAACCAAGAGGATTTAGAAATGGCTATCCAAGCTTGTTTAGGAAAATAACTGTCGTGGGTGCGTTGTTGAAAGGCTGCTGGTTACTAATCATTGTTTTTCTGTTTTTCTGTTTACATTCTCTCCCTAGTTTGGCAGTAGTGGATAGAGTTCCTTTAACAGTAACTTTATTGCAGGAACGTTTAAGCGCACCCGTCCTTAAAGAAGGGATGACTACTATCGATTTAGCCAATTTAGTTATCGATATCCGCGATGAAAATAAGGAACTGCAAGAACAATTTTATCAACAGATTCAAGGTCAAATTAATCGCGCTAAACAACCCCTAGGTTTAGATTTTAGTAATTCCTTAATTCAAGGCAATTTTATCGCTTCCCGTCTGGGTTTACCGACTCCTTTAACAAAAGTGGCCCTTGCTACCTTGTTATCACCCACGGAAGAACAGTTATTACAACAGGACGAAAATTTTTTATTCGATAGCGATGAACCGGTTTTTAATGTCACAGTATTTCGTGGACCGGTGAAGTTGCAGGGAACGGTATTTATGGGAGAAGTGGACTTTTCTAAGACTTTTTTTCTGCAAATTGTCGAAGCAATGGCAGCAAAATTTAGTCGTGAAAGTAATTGGGTAGAATCGCGTTTTGCTAGGGTGGCAAAATTTACCAAAGCCAATTTTATGGGAGATGTAAATTTTAGTCAAAGTCAATTTTTAAATAAAGCCATCTTTCGCACGGCCCATTTTAAAAGTATTACTAACTTCCATCGCAGTCATTTTACTGCCGAAGCTTATTTTGATCAAACCAAATACGATAAACCCGCAGATTTTACCCGTACTTTCTGGCAAAAAGAAGCTAATTTTTCCCAAAGTCAATGGCGAGATCGTCCGCTATTTTCTAAGAGTAGATTTTTAAGTTTATTAACCTTTAGAAATGCCACTTTTGAAAAATCAGGTGCTTTCCGGTCTAGTTATTTTAATGGTGTGGTTAGTTTTCAAGATGTGAAACTTTTAGATCAGGTAGATTTTAGTAATTCCACTTTTACTAACAATAGTTATTTGAGTGTATCAGGATTAGCTTTTGATTCCGATAAAGCGAAAATACTGGGAGATAGAGGAGTAATTGGTCAAGCAATTTATTTACCAACTTTAACAGGAAATGAAACAGTTTTAAGAAATTTAGTTCGTAATTTTCGCTCCCTAGAACAAATTGCCGATGCTAATCAAATTGAATACAAAACCGAAAAATTGCGATTACAACAGTTAAAACAAAAACTGAATAATATCTCAG
Organism: Microcystis sp. M079S1; assembly: GCF_020246425.1. Lineage (NCBI taxonomy): Bacteria > Bacillati > Cyanobacteriota > Cyanophyceae > Chroococcales > Microcystaceae > Microcystis > Microcystis sp. M079S1. The sequence continues at coordinate 1,675 of NZ_JADBSZ010000273.1, read as the reverse complement.
TTATTCGCCTAATTAACCTCACTTGGGTAGCTGATTTTCTGCATACTTCTTTCCTTGCTTTACTATTACTCTTAAGTCAAGATGGTACAAATTTTAGTTTAGTTTTCGGTACCGGAATCATAATTTTTGCCTATTTTGGCTGTTTATTTTGGTTAATTGATCGCGTGCGTCGTCTCACTCCTAAACCAGTAATTCCTAGTCGTTATGAAATCTTTTGTATGGTAACTAGCTATATTATTCTCACCCTTTCAGGTGTGTTTAATATCCTGCAATCTGCCAGTCGTCCCCTACTAACCTTAACAGCTATTGCCCTAATTCTTGTCCCCTTACCCCTAATTTTAATTATCGAACTTTATCGTCGGGGACGCTATCACGATTTAATGGATAGTTCCTATTTCCTGCAAGATGGTAGTATGCGACAATTACGCTTATTAATCACCCGTTTACCCGTGGTTCCCGAATTTCCCCTCTTTCGCGATCGTTATACTCCTATTCCTTGGCAAAAGCGTTGGAATTGGTTAAATTATTACGATTTAAGTCTCAATAATTTGCTAAAATTAGGCTTTAATGATTGGCGAGTTCGCGATCGAGAATTACCCGCTATTATTTCTTTTTTAGTTTGGTATCAATGGGGTATCGGCATCTTTTATATCACTCTCCTTATCTGGACTCTCTCGCGCACGATTCCGGGGTTAAATCTCTTGATTTATTTAAAATAAACTGTAAAAATTTGAATACAGCAGTTATCTTTTCGTTTTGGGTAACAGAAATATGAGTGGAAAGAGGAAAAAACCATGAATGCCAAATTGATTGAATCTCTCGTCCAAATTATCCAATCCCTTTCTGAAGAAGAAAGATTGCTCTTAGAGAAGAAATTAGCTGCCCATGAAACTGAAACAAATTTTGATAACCTAGCCCAAGCTTTAGCAGAATTGCGACAAATTTGTGCTGAAGAAAACTATACTATAGAAGTTCCTCCTCGCCAAGATCGTTCTAATCCATTTGCAGAAAGCTTAAATGACATTCCTGTGTGATACTAACATTATCAGCGAGTTAGCACGTCCCCAACCTAAGATTTTTCTGCTAAAATTATGTACACAACAGTACACAAGCGGGAAAAGCAATAGTCTATGCTAGAAAAAATCGGAATGGGAGAATTCCGGGATCATCTCGCCAAATATTTGAGTTCTACTACTCCCATCGCCGTCACTTGCCAGGGTCAGACGGTGGGCTATTTCTTGCCGGCACGACCGGAGCCGTCGGAAGCGGAGATCGACGGGTTAAAACGCGCCGCCGAGAGGTTGGATGCGCTTTTACGCGAACAGGGACTTTCTGAAGATGCGCTCGTTCGCGAATTCCGTCAACTCCGCGAAGGTGAGCGTTAGGCTTTCTGCCATGACGAAAAGAATCGTTCTGGATGCCAATATTCTCATCCGTGCCGTGTTGGGGAAAAAGGTACGGGAGTTGACATCCTCGCCGCCCTAAAAGTGCGGCGATTCCTAAACCTCACGATTTAAGTTTCTGCTTCCACCACTGTCGCATACCACAGTTAAAAAACCATGTACTGTCTTACACAGAGTCCACAGACTTTCGCCCCATTTCAGAAGCCCGATTCCGTGTGTCCCACGGTACGTTGACCGCCTATAGCTTCTTGTACTTGTTGCGCGCGACTTTT
>NZ_JADBSZ010000272.1:0-3291 GCF_020246425.1 Microcystis sp. M079S1 | reverse complement strand
TTGACATCCTCACCGCCGTAAACGGACGGTGATTCCCAAACCTCACGATTTAGGTTTCTGCTTCTTTCCCTTGCGGGGTTCCGCACCTGCCTTAACAGATTTACTCTGTTCTGGTCTTATGGTCGCTCTACAGACTGACACCGCAAGCCCTGCGGCCAAAATATTTGGTTCTTCGGTTTTTGTTATGCAATGGACGGGGGTTATAAGGGATGGAACCCTTATATAGAAAGGCATTTGGCGATTTTTGTCAATTATTTTTTATCTAGAGCGAACTAATCAATTAAGTCTCTTGCCAGATAAGGATTTAGTCGATTTATGCCCCCCTATCGAACCATACTAAGTAACGAAGAACCAAAAATCCCAGAAAAGAAGATTCAGATCTCAAATCAGCAGGGCCCAATAATATTAGAGATTCTACTGCTGAACTGCAAATAATCACCACCAGAGGAGCCGATCCTTTAACAAATACAAAGAGACGATACCCCCTCAAAACCAGTTGATAGGATTATGGTAGTGACCGAAATCAACTTTTAAGAATCTATAATGGGCTTTATTGTCCATTATTATCTAATATAACGGCTTTAAAGCCTGTTATATGCACTTTTCCTCGGTATTATCATGGCCTATCCTCTCTACGTCGCTTTTATTTGGCATCAACACCAACCCCTCTACAAATCCTGTCAAACTCGCACCGATGCTTCGGGACAATATCGCTTACCCTGGGTGCGACTGCATGGGGTGAAAGATTATCTCGATTTAATCCTGATTCTAGAACGTTTTCCCAAATTACACCAAACTGTCAACCTTGTCCCCTCTTTAATCCTGCAATTAGAGGATTACGTCAACGGACTAGCTATAGACCCCTATCTTGCCCTCACCGTCACCCCAGAAGCGCAGTTAACCCTGGCACAAAAACACTTTATCCTCGAACACTTTTTCGATGCTAACCATCGTACCCTGATCGATCCGCACCCCCGTTACGGGCAATTATACGCAGAGCGTCAAGAAAACGGTCATAGTTGGTGTATTAGCCATTGGCATCTCCAAGATTATAGCGATCTCTTGGCTTGGCATAACCTCGCTTGGATCGATCCTATCTTTCACAGTGACCCAGAAATCGCTGCCTGGTTAGAACAGGGAAAAAACTTCACTTTAAGCGATCGCCAGCGAATTATCTCCAAACAGCGTCAAATTCTGCGTCGTATCTTGCCGCAACACCGGTTAATGCAGGAAACCGGACAACTAGAAATCATTACCAGTCCCTACACCCATCCAATTTTACCCCTGCTGGCCAACTCGGAAGCCGGCCGGGTAGCAGTGCCGAATATGACCCTTCCTCGGCAATATTTCCACTATCCTGAAGATATTTCCCGCCATCTCCAGAAAGCTTGGCAAATCTATATCGATCGCTTTGATAAACATCCTCGAGGACTTTGGCCCTCGGAACAATCCGTTAGTCCCGCGATTCTCCCCGCTGTCGCTAAACAGGGTTTTCAGTGGTTATGTTCCGATGAGGGGGTGTTAGGTTGGTCCCTGGGACATTACTTTCATCGCGACGAAAAAGGCAATATTAGCGAACCAGAATTGCTTTATCGTCCCTACTGTCTGGAAACTAGCAACGGCAATTTATCGATGGTTTTCCGCGATCATCGTCTCTCGGATCTGATCGGATTTAGCTATAGTGGCATGAAAGCGCAAGAGGCCGCTACAGACTTAGTTAAACACCTAGAAGCGATCGCCGAACAACTGAAAACCAACGCAGAAACCACGACCCTAGAAAAACCCTGGTTAGTTACCATTGCGCTAGATGGCGAAAACTGTTGGGAAAACTATCATCAAGACGGTTTACCCTTCCTAGAGAACCTTTATCAACTTTTAAGCGACCACCAAGCGATCGAATTAGTCACCGTCTCTGAATATCTCGATCGCTTTCCCGCTAATGCCAAAATACCCAGCCATCAACTTCATAGCGGCTCTTGGATCGATGCCAATTTTACCACTTGGATCGGCGATCCCGCTAAAAATAAAGCTTGGGAATATCTAATTTTAGCCCGTCAAACCCTCGCTAATCACCCGGAAGCGACGGAAGATAATAACCCCGACGCGTGGGAAGCATTGTATGCAGCGGAAGGTTCCGATTGGTTTTGGTGGTTTGGTTATGGCCATTCCTCCAATCATGACGCAATTTTTGACCAACTTTTCCGCGAACACCTGATCGCTCTTTATCAAGCTTTAAATGAGCCAATTCCCTCCTATTTGCTCGAACCTGTGGAAGAACACCGAGATAAACAAAGTAATCGTCCGATGGCTTTCATTCACCCCATTATCGACGGTTTTGGGGACGAACAGGATTGGGATAAAGCTGGACGGATCGAAATTGGCGGCGCCAGTGGTACAATGCACCGGACTTCCTTAGTACAAAGGCTCTTTTTCGGTTGGGATCACCTCAATTTTTATCTGCGTTTCGATTGGAAACCGGGGGCAGAATTAGGCAAAGATATCCCGCCTGAAGTGCATTTATATTGGTATTATGACGAAGTGCATCGTCTGCAAAGTCCAATTCCCCTAGCAGATATTCCCCCTCGATCGCCCCTCGATTACGGTTATCATCATCATCTAGGAATAAATTTAATCACGGAATTTACTTGGTTAGAATTCGCTCAAGAATATTTTACTTGGCAGCGAGTTCCTAGTAGTGCCAAAGCTTCTTTTAATCAATGTTTGGAAATTGCTGTACCTTGGGAAGGATTACACATTGAACCCGATGATCGTCTCCATTTAATCGCAGTTTTAGCCAATCAAGGTCAATACTATGATTTCCTCCCCGTTGAAGAATTAATCTTCCTGCAAAGACCTTAAATCAGTGATCGGTGATCAGTAATCAGTGATCAGTAATCAGTAATCAGTTTTTTAGTTATCAGCTATCAGCTAGAATCAGTGATTAGTAACCGCTCTAATCTCTAGTTAGTCTCAAAATATATTCTCTAATTATAGGGATTACTAAATAATAATATGGAAAAGAAACAGACAAATCCGATGGGCAAAGTTTTCACCCCTTTGACAATAATTAATCGTGCCGATGAATCAGCAGCTGCTAGAGGTTTTATCTCTCCTGCAGAAATTCGCTCTGTTACTTTACCAAAAGTTTTAGGCTCTTCGGTTTGTCTTATGCAATGGACGGGGTTATAAGGGATGGACCCCTTATATAGAAAGGCATTTGGCGATTTTTGTCAATTTTTTTGATCTAGAGCGAACTAATCAATTAAATCTCTTGCCAGATAAGGATTTAGT
>NZ_JADBSZ010000271.1:0-8802 GCF_020246425.1 Microcystis sp. M079S1 | reverse complement strand
AGGGATTAAGTAGCGTGGGGCGCACGCAAACTTTAAACGCTTCGGGAGAGATTCCCTCTTGGTTGGTTGGAGAAATCCTGCTTGCTAACGGAGACTCAATGAACGAAGAATCCCCGTCTCTTTAGAGCGGGGAGCGTCAATCGACAACCTCACGACCAATTTGCCAAACAATACCTAGAAGAATTGCTGTCTCCTCTGGGAAAGGTGGAAGTTAGCAAGGAAGTGGCGGATGAAACCCGTCAGGTGGATATTTTCTTCTCTCCTCACCCTAATATGCGGGGAAATGCTCAATCTTTGGGTCTTTTAGGGCAAATGGTGACAACAAGCACTTTGCTTGAGCCTTTTCGCAATGCTCCCAATCGAACGGAAATTCGCAACTGTATCTTAAAATTGTTTTCGATTTTCGCTGAACTTCAACGGAAAGGGAAACGGGAAAAAACTGAGTTAAACGAGGATGACTTACCTAAATTATGGATTTTGGCTACTTCTATTAGTTTCCAGATACTAGAGAGTTTTGATGCTAAATTAGAACTAGAAAACTGGACAGAAGGGATTTACTTTTTATCTCCCTCTCACCGAACGGCAATTATAGCGATTAATCAGTTACCTATTACCCCAGACACTTTACTGTTAAGATTGTTGGGACGGGGGAAAACCCAAAGCCAAGCGGTGAGAGAGTTGCTTGAGTTGCCATCTGGCGATTCCTTCCGTCAAAATGTCATGGAATTATTGATTAGTTGGCGTGTGAGTGTTGAAGTTAACAATCTTTTAAAATCAGAAGATAGGGAGGTATTTATGGCTTTATCTCAATCTTATTTAGAGTGGAAAGAGGCGACTAAACGGGAAGGACTTCAACAAGGACTTCAACAGGGACTTCAACAAGGACAACGACAAATTATTGAAAATTTAATGCAAGTGAGGTTTGGAGAATTGGATGAGTCTTTAATAAAAGTTATTGATGAGTTGCTCAAGTTATCACCGATGGAGTCTAGTCGTTTATTATTGGAGTCTTCACGGGAAGATTTAATCAGACGATTCCTCTCTGAAAACTAAAAATAATTCGACAATCGTAAGCAAGAGTACAAGACCATAACTCTCCTAAATTACACCTTAATTTATGGGTTTTTAAAGACGGTGTAAATGGCTCTTCGTCCAGTTTTCTAAGTAGGGTTTGCGGCAAAAAGTAGGGGCGAAGCATTCGGATAGGAAATCTACGGTTTCAGCGATAGGTTATGCCCGAATGCTTCGCCCCTACAGGACGTAAGGTTTTGAACCACAATTCTCTCAAAATCTTGCACCTGTTATAGTCATTTCAGATAAGTCTGATACACTCTATACCGACAAAACCCTTATGAACTCTGGGATTAATATTCTCAATTTTAATTGAAATGACTATACCTTACTGACCGCAGATTCCGCAAAGCTTCCACGACCGAGCGTTGACCCGCATCTTCATCAAGGTAGAGACGGATTTGACTCATTACAATTCACCGGCTCGATATCGTGATTCCCAGTCTTCACAATCGGCTCGGTAAGCATCGATATCGGCCTCTATCTGTTCTTTATTCGCGTGATAATACGCTAGAGCGCTATAAATTTGAGCCAGATTTAACTGAGGATATTCCTTAGCGATCGCTTCGGCACTCATTCCCGTTTTATGATCCATGACTAAACTTTGAATCGTGATTCTAGTTCCCGCGATCCGGGGACGAGCATTACAAATATCCGGACTAGCCACAATAAATTCGCTAATATCGATGCCTGTAGCCATATTTTCGCCTAGAGAAGTCCCTTTTATTGTAGCTCGATCGATACATCCGAACAACAAAAAAGCACCCCCTTTCGAGGATGCCCTTTTATCTAATGATTTAGATACTAACTGATTGAAATGCCCAAAAATAGGGAGTTTATGGACTTTCCCATCAAAGTCAGGTTGATGATTGAAGCTGGAAATCGCCATCATGTTATATAAGCAACAGGATTAACGATAATTGCTATTATGAGTCTTTTTTGGCTTGCTTCTTATTTAATTTTCCCGTCAAGAAAGCACCGAATCCGAGTAATCCTAAACCCAATAAATTGGACGGTTCAGGAACACTAACGCCACCAGTATTTTGAATAATGGGGTTTTGGGTGACTGTTACTGTTCCAGGAGCAGTAAATGTTAACCCCGTCACAAAAGCAGTAGGATTAGTTGGATCGAGCATTTCCGCAGGATCGATATCACTGATGCGAAAATCACTAAAGCCAAGGGGATTAACACCCAACAAGTTGAAAGTCGTTCCCGCAACTAGGGGATAATTGCCAAATCCGGCTAATTCTAGGATAAAGTTACTGTCGCCTTGGGGGAGAGCATTGGGGATTAAAACAGAGGCGAATAGGGGGCCGCCTGTCACTGAATAATCATATCCTACCGACACAATCGGATCAAAAAAGATGGGGTCAATTATACCCAATCCATTATCACCGACGGGAACACCAGGAAAGGTAAAACCGTCGGGGTTGCTTGGATTTGGGGTAGGAAGAAGCGGATTGGTAGGCGTTGTTCCGGGTTCGGGATCTGGTTGTGTATCTAAACGAGCAATCCAAGCTTCAGAATTATTATTAGGGTTAATTCCAGAACCCACAACCGTTAACCCATCGGCAGAAATTGCCCAGACACTCACCAAATTCCAACCGGTTAAATCCAACCCATAATCATTAGTTAAAACCAGTTGTAAGCTCCGCATCCCTTGGCTACTATTCCAGATAAATGCCCCAGCAGGCAGCCATTCTGCGACGGTCTGACCAACCACAACAGACCCATCTGCTGATACTCCATAAGCATAGCTAGAAAACTCGCCACGCAGTAAGTCCTCTAGTCTGACCATCCCCGTTGCTTGTGTCCAACGGAATGCCTCTTCCGCACTATATACAGGGTCAAAGCTGTCACCAACAACAACAGACCCATCTGCTGATACTCGATTAGCTCTGCTACTAATATTTCCAGATAAGTACCCTAGTCCCACCATCCCCGTTGCCTGTGTCCAACGGAATGCCTCTCGATTATTAGCACTCTGGCTGAAACCAACAACAACAGACCCATCTCCTGATACCCCATAGGCATCGCTTTGGAAACCACCCCCTGGCAAATCTCCTAGTCCGACCATCCCCGTCTGTTGTGTCCAACGGAATGCCTCCCCACCACTAGCACTACGGCTAGAACCAACCACAACAGACCCATCGGCTGATACTCCTGAAGCACCGCTAGAGAAATACCCCCCCGGTAAGTCCCCTAGTCCGACCATCCCCGTCTGTTGTGTCCAACGGAATGCCTCCCCACCACTAGCACTACGGCCAGAACCAACCACAACAGACCCATCCCCTGATACTCCATAGGCTCGGCTCTCGAAAACACCCCCTGGTAAGTCCCCTAGTCCAACCATACCCGTTGCTTGTGTCCAACGGAATGCCTCTTGACCATTAGCACTCCAGCTCAAACCAACCACAACAGACCCATCTGCTGATACTTCATAGGCTGCGCTCCCGAAAACACCCCCCGGTAAATCCCCTAACCCCTGAAAAGAGGCGGCTTGTGCGGGGAAAGCTACCCCGATCGCACCCAATCCGATCCCTAAGCTGATACAATTAGCTAGTATCTTGTTCATAACCTGATAAGACTCCAAAAAACTAAGTGATTCTTACAATCTAGATGTTCACTTTGGTTTTGTCTGTGGGAATTTGTGGCCATTTTGGATTTTCTGATACAATAATTTTTGTGGGATCAAGTGGGATTTAGTGGCAAAAAGGAGGGCAAGGCTCATAAAACAAGGCTAAATTTTCCTTAATAAGGCAAGAGAACAGGCAAAAGTTTTCGCTTGTTTTTCCAACTTTAACAATATCTAATGTAAAGGACAAATTACTAAATTAAGAGGTTAATCAGTAAAAAAAGGCAAAAAATGGAAGAATTATTAGAGTTAAAAAATCTATTAATAGCTGGCAATGTTCCCGATGCCTTAATCTTGGTAGAGGAAATGACAGAAATGAGCAAAGATGATAAGCTCAATAAGATTTTTAGCTTTAGTATTATTGTCTTATTACATCTGATTAAGCAGCAAGCAGAAAACCGCAGTACCCGCTCATGGGAAACCTCTATTTCTAATTCTGTTCGACAGATTCAACGCATTAATCAACGACGTAAAACTGGAGGAAATTATCTAACATCAGAAGAATTAAAAGAAACCTTAGATGATGCTTATTCTTCGGCTTTAAGACAAGCGGCATTAGAAGCTTTTGAAGGTATATATCAACCAGAAGAAATTGAAGCTATGATCGATAAAAATCAAATTATTAATCAAGCATTGGAATTAATATTAATCGATTAAGTAACAGGTGACAGTCGGAAACAAATCAGGAGGTTTAAATGTCAGGAAAAGCGAAACCCAACACCCAACACCTAAATCCGTCTGAATCGGCGCTCTCCTCCTCTCATTGCTTTTTGTTGGGTTTCCTTGGGTCTATAGTTGGGTTTCCTTGCGTCAACCCAACCTACTTTAGTTTCCTTGGGTCAATCCAACCGACGGTAGCAGAAGTCAAAATTATTCGTTATCTTGCTTAAAGATTAGCAGCCTGTTTAAAAACCTTAACGGAGGACAATTAATGATTAACTTAGAACAAATTCAACAAGATATTAACCAATTACCTGAAGAAGCACAAAACTTACTGATTGATTTTATTGAGTTATTAAAAAAACGCTATTCTTTAGCAAAAAAGCCAGAGATTGCAGCAAAAATAAACCCTGAAGCTCAAAGTACCCTAGACATTTTAAAAGAATCTGGATTAATCGGTTGTATTAGTGCAGAATCAGACCTTTCTACTAATTATAAATCCGTTCTCAAAGAAGGATTAAAAGCTAAATATGATCATCGTTGATACTGGGTTCTGGGTGGCTTTATTTAACAATAAAGATCAATATCATCTAATAGCACAGCAAACCTTAGCACAGTATTCTTCTCAACCCCTAATTACAACTTGGTGTGTTTTAACAGAAAGTTGTCATCAGTCCGTAGTAGTCCGTAGCGAATATGTCAGATTTTTAAATATAGCGCAGAGTTCAATTCATAAATTAGAAACTTATCTTCTCCTATCTGGACGGATAGGATGAGGTGAGCAAAAAGAGATAAAATAATAGTTGATATTTTGCAAGAGTAAAGTAAAATGATTATTAGTCTGATAAAAAAACGAGAAAACTAAAATATGTTCCCTTATCCCAACCAGCAATACAAATGTTCTATCGCTTACTTATATGGATATTCAAAACCTTTTAGAATGGACAGATAAACAGGTATTAGAGAAAACCGGTAAACATCTTGATTCATTGCAAGAATCCATCTTACAGGGTATTTGGGAACATCAAGATTATGAAGAAATTGCCAAAGATAATCAGCGCAGTTATGACCATATAAAAAAAGAAGCATGGAAATTATGGCAACTGTTATCTGATGTTTTTGAAGAAGATATAAAAAAGTCTAATGTTCGTTCCATTTTAGAAAATAAAGCTTCATCTACTATTTATAACTTTGCTAACCATCATGGTAATAACATTAGTAACAGTCGCGTTAATATCTGTAGAGAAAATAACTCCTATTCAGAAAACAACTTAAAAAAGTCTTCAAATTTTCCAGATAATGATCATCTATACCCAATAATTAACCTAACAAAAGCTCCTGAATTAAGGTATAACTATGGACGTAAGTTAGAAATATCAACCTTAAAAGAATGGCTAGATAATAAAACTCGATTAATTACCATTTATGGGTTAAGTGGAATTGGAAAAACAGCTTTAACCCTTAAATTAGTTTCAGAAATTGCCCCACAATTTGATTATATTATTTATCGCAGTCTGGAAAATATTCCTCAATTAATCGCTCTCAAAGATGATCTAAAACAGTTTTTCAGCCAATCTCTATCAACCCCCTTACCTGATATAATAGATTATCTAAGCTCCTATCGTTGTTTAATTATTCTTGATGATGTGCAGAATATTTTTAAACCGGGGGAATTAGCAGGTAAATATTTAAACGACTGTCAGGATTATCATAAATTTTTTCAGCAAATTGCTACCACATCTCATCAAAGTTGCTTGATTTTAATTAGTTGGGAACTTCCCAGAGATTTTGTCACCTTAAAATCCGATAAAATTAAAACTTTATACCTGCAAGGTTTAACGACAGAATTTGAAGAAATCTTCAAAGAATACGGTTTAAAAAGTGAGGAGAAATGGACGAAACTGAGGGAACTTTATCAAGGTCATCCTAACTGGTTAAATATCATCTCCTCAACTATTATTGAGCTATTTGATGGGGAAGTATCCTTATTTTTAGAACAAATGAACAATGAAATTTATTTAGGAGATATAGAAGACTCGATCGAATGTCATTTACAGCGTTTATCCGCAACAGAAAAAAAGGTGATACACTGGTTAGCTAATCAAACTGAAGCGGTAGAAAAGTTTCCCAAAACTGCTAATCTTGACTTATCTACTTCTGAATTTTGGGCAACTATTCAGTCATTAATGAGACGCTGTTTACTGGATAAATTACCATCAGAAACCTCGTCCTATTTTCCTATTAATCCTGTCTTTAAATCTTATCTTAAAAGAAATCCTAACGATTAGGATTATCTCTTTACAAATAAATGCGATCGCCTTTTTACCTTTAACTATTTTGTAAGACTTGTAAGAATAAATTTGGGGATAAAATTTGTGTATGATGATAATGCTTTAGCGGTAAAATGTGTTTTTTATCTAAAGAAACTAGATAATCAGCACCTATTTCGTAAGCGGCTGCCAAAAACATATTATCATTTGGATCAACCTGATCGAGTAGCGTTGCTTGATAAATGCCTTGAATTTTGATAGCAGTATAAAAAATAGCCCTTAAAATATCCTTAATATCATTTCTGTCAATATTTTTCACTAATAGTTTTTCGACCAATTCCTCCAATAATTGAGGAGAAATAACTAACTTAAATCTATCCTCCCGCCAATAACGAATAATTTGACAAGGCGCACTGTTAGGATTTTTACTTAACAAAGCTGAAAGAAAAACCGAAGTATCAAGAATAACAAGAGGTGAATCTTGAGCAAACATCATAGTAAATCAGATTCTTCTAAGTTTCCTGAAATTCTCACACAAGCGTCATCAAATTTTTGCCAAACTTCATGATAACAATTATCGGGCATATTTTGAACCTCATTTAATGTTTCCATAATCAAATCTTTGGCCTGTTTTCTATTTACATTTTCTTTTAAACCTTCTAAATGCTTGTGTAACTGTTCTAATAACCATTGTTTATCTTCAAACGAAAAATTTCGTAACTTTTGTTCCAGTTCAATAATTTGAGGGGATATCATAAAATTAACTCCTGACCAAGATTAGTCTAGTTTAATGATAACAAAAGCTTCAAATTTAAAGCCTTAACTAAAGATTACCTTGTTATAAATATCTGCTATCTCCACCTCAACCCGCAAAGAGTTTAAATGAATTATCCTATCAGATTCATAAGCTGTAAACACCCAGCAATCGCCTTCCTTTTGAAAATGTTCAATATAAAGTCTTTCCTGCGAAATCAATAAATATTCCTGAAAGGTTGCAATGGTTCGATAAGCGGCAAACTTTTCTTCTCTGTCGTAACTTGCCGTTGCAGCAGACAAAACCTCAGCGATTAAAACAGGATTAATTAAAGTATCTTTGCGTCCTTCTTGATAAGTGAGAGGTTCAGACACTACCATAATATCAGGATAGGTAGCTATTTGACGCTCAGGTATCCATAAACGCTGATCGGTGACAAAAACGGCATAGGGTTGATTCTTTAGTCCAGTATATAAAGCCACCAATAAATTACTAATAATGCGATTATGAGTCGGTGTCCCTCCTGTCATAGCAATAATTTTTCCATCCAGATATTCATGACGAGTTTGGGATTGTATTTCCCGCTCAAAATATTGACTAAGAGTATATTTTCCAGTGAGAGCGGTCATAATGATGATTGTTTGAGAATAAGCATTTTGCAGCGTTTTTCATTGTTCCCCAATTCTAACAACAAAAAAGCACCCCCTTGCGGGAGTGCCTTTTCGTTCAGACTAGAACTTAACCATTGATAGCGGGAGCGGTCAGAGCTACAGGAGCCTGTTCACCACTAGCTAAGTCTAAGGGGAAGTTGTGTGCATTGCGCTCGTGCATTACTTCCATACCGATACCAGCGCGGTTCAGCACATCGGCCCAAGTACCGATTACACGACCTTGAGAATCGAGAATCGACTGGTTGAAGTTGAAACCGTTGAGGTTGAACGCCATGGTGCTAACACCCATCGCCGTAAACCAGATACCGATTACCGGCCATGCACCTAAGAAGAAGTGCAGAGAGCGGCTGTTGTTGAAAGAAGCGTATTGGAAGATTAAACGTCCGAAGTAACCGTGAGCGGCGACGATATTGTAGGTTTCTTCTTCTTGACCGAATTTGTAACCGTAGTTCTGAGATTCGATTTCCGTGGTTTCACGCACTAAGGAAGAAGTTACTAGGGAACCGTGCATCGCGGAGAACAAGGAACCGCCGAACACACCAGCAACACCTAACATATGGAAGGGGTGCATCAGAATGTTATGTTCTGCTTGGAACACGAACATAAAGTTGAAGGTTCCAGAGATTCCTAAAGGCATACCATCAGAGAAGGAACCTTGTCCGATGGGATAGATTAAGAATACAGCAGTAGCGGCGGATACAGGTGCAGAGTAAGCTACACAAATCCAAGGACGCATTCCT
>NZ_JADBSZ010000270.1:0-24119 GCF_020246425.1 Microcystis sp. M079S1 | reverse complement strand
GCAAAAATAAGGATTAAATGGCATAAAATCTGTAAATAGACCATTTAATTGATTAATGCTCATTTTTAATTCTCCTGACTACTGACTACTGGCTACTGACTCCTAACCCTAACAACGATTTTTGATTTCTGCAAGAGGTCTATTGTTTTAGGTACTCTATTAGCTTTTAATTTTACGGCTAATTTAGTAAGCTGATATTTGGCTAAATTAACTTTTTCTTAAGAGAATCTGAATGCACATTGCCTGGTTAGGAAAAAAATCTCCTTTTTGCGGTAACGTTACCTATGGGCGAGAAGTGACTAATTCCCTGCTCGATCGAGATTATCAAGTCAGTTTTCTGCATTTTTCTTCCGAAAAACCCACCGTAAGCGATTGGCCCGACTTTTACGACGAAATCACCCTGCCACGTCTCTATAGTTCCCAAGTCTATACTATTCCCACCCTGAAATCGAGTCGGGTTCTACAGGATAAACTCAGGGAACTGAAACCCGATCTAGTTCATGCGTCCTTACCCCTGTCTCCCCTCGATTTTCTGCTACCAGAAATTTGTGAGTCTTTAGATTTGCCTCTGGTGGCGACTTTTCACCCGGCTTTTGATAGTAAAATTCGCAATCTCATCTCTAGTACCCAATTATTAACCTACCAACTACACGCCCCTTTTTTAGCTAATTACGATAAAGTAATTATTTTTTCCACCTCTCAACGGGATTTTTTAGTTAAATTGGGAGTTCCCGAAGAAAAATTAGCAATTATTCCCAATGGGGTTGATGTTAATAAGTATTGTCCAGGACCCTCGAATATTAAAGCTCAATATAATGCCGATTGTTTATTTGTTTATCTCGGTCGGATCATGCCGGAGAAAAATGTAGAATCTTTATTGAAAGCTTGGAAAAAAACCAGTTTAGGTGATAGATGCAAACTGCTCATTGTGGGCGATGGTCCGTTAACTCCTTCCCTTAAACCTTTTTATGGAGAAGAAGATGGTATTATCTGGTTAGGTTTTATCGGCGATGAAAATAAACGAATTGAAATTTTGCGCGGGGTTGACGGCTTTATTTTACCCTCATTAGTGGAAGGTTTATCGATTTCCCTCTTAGAAGCGATGGCCTGCGGTGTTGCTTGTCTGGCTACGGATGTGGGGGCCGATGGGGAAGTGTTAAAAGGTGCGGGAATAGTTCTAGATACTAAAGGACTAATTACCCAATTAAAAACTCTCTTGCCCGTATTACGAGATCATCCCGAATTAACAACAATTTTCGGACAAAAAGCCCGTCAAAGAGTTTTAGACTCTTACAGTCTCAGCAAAAATATCGATCGCTTACAGTTAGTTTATCAAGAAGTGTTAGCCAAAAAACAATCTTCTCTTAGCTACTTTCACTAAGTAATTTATATGACAATTGCCCGGACAATTTGCTTGGGATTTATGGCGGTAATTTTAGCGGGAACTTCCCTGTTGATGTTGCCTGTTTCTACCACTAGCGGCACTTGGAATGACCCAATTGTTGCCCTCTTTACCTCCACTTCTGCTGTCTGTGTTACGGGTTTAGCAGTAGTAGATACGGGTACTTATTTTTCTTTTTGGGGTCAATTATTTATTGCTTTATTAGTGCAAGTGGGGGGTTTGGGTTATATGACCACTACCACTTTTTTAATGTTATTAGTTGGGCGAAAATTTGACCTGAGACAGAAGTTAGCGATTCAAGAATCCTTTGATCGACCTTTCCTACAAGGTAGTCAAAGTTTAATGAAATCAGTGATTGCTACTACTCTAGTTTTTGAGTTAACAGCAACTTTGGTTATGTTAACTGTCTTCGCCCAAAAGTATGATTTTAGATATGCAGTGTGGTTATCTTTATTTCATAGTATTAGTGCTTGGAATAATGCGGGTTTTGGCTTGTTTAAAGATAACTTGATGTCCTATCAGTCTTCAATTATTATTAACTTATCTATCACAGGATTGATCATTTTTGGAGGTATCGGCTATCAGGTAATTATCGAGTTTTACACTTGGTTTATTTACCGCTTTCAATATAAACGAAAAGGCTTTGTTTTTTCTCTTAACTATAAAGTTGCTATCAGTACAACTATATTTTTATTAGTGATGGGAACATTAGCTTTTTTACTTACTGAACAGGGAAATGGTGACACTTTGGCTAATTTATCAATTAAAGATAAATTGCTGGCTGCTTGGTTCCAATCGGTAACATCGAGAACAGCAGGATTTAATACCATTGATATTGGTAAAATTTCCGTCGAAGGTTTATTAATTACCATGGCTTTGATGTTTATTGGTGCCAGTCCTAGCGGTACAGGGGGAGGTATTAAGACCACAACTTTTAGGATTTTATATAATTGTACCCGCTCGGTTTTAAGAGGTCGTGAAGAAGTAACTCTCTATCAAAGGCGCATTCCTATGCCGTTAATTTTAAAGTCAATGGCGGTGGTTTTTGGCTCGGTTATAGCGATTATTATCTCCACCCTAGCTATCTCATTTGTGGAGACAGATTTTCAAATGATTCAACTGTTTTTTGAGGTAGTTTCTGCCTTTGGAACTGTCGGCTTATCTATGGGTATAACCGCCGCTTTATCGCCAATTTCTAAGTTAATTATTGTTTTTATGATGTATCTGGGACGGGTGGGAGTTATACTTTTAATAGCGGCTATTATCGGCGATCCGAAACCAACAGTTATTAATTACCCCGAAGAAAACCTTTTAGTGGGATAATTAATATCAGTTATCAGTTATCAGTTATCAGTTTCTCCTGTCTCCTCACTCATTGACACTAGCATTTTAAATGCGTAACAGTTTAACTTCAAATTATGCAATCAATTAAATTTTTTAGTAGTATGCGTCCCCAAAATCGTCAATTTGCCGTCATCGGATTAGGCAGATTTGGGCGCGCCGTCTGTGAAACCTTACGCAAACAAGGTTATCAAGTGGTAGCGACAGATATTGACGAAGGATTAGTAGCGCAAGCGTTATCTGATCGAATAGTAGATAATGCGATCGAGCTTGATTCTACCAAACCTAACGCCCTGCGAGAAGCGGGAATTTTTGAAACCGATACGGTGATTGTCGCTATTGGTAAATACGTGGAAGAAAGTATCATTACTACTCTCAATTGTAAGGAAGCAGGGGTTAATTTTGTCGCCGCTAAAGCCTCCACAGAAATCCATGGAAAATTACTCAAAAAAGTTGGTGCAGATTTAGTAGTTTTTCCCGAATACGATGCCGGTTGTGAGTTAGCGCACCGTTTAACTAGACCATCAATTTTAGAACGATTTGATCTCGATCCCGAACATAGTATTGTCGAGTTAAAAGTCCCGGAAGCTTTTCACGGCAAAACCCTAGCAGAGTTAGAAATTCGTAATCGTTATGGGTTAAATATTGTCGCTGTCGGTAATGCGGAAAAATTCAAGATTAACCCCAATCCCCAAGAAAGATTATACAAGGATTTAGCAATGGTGGTGATTGGTTCTAACCGAGATATTCAGCGTTTACCGATGTAAATTTTAGTCAAATAGATGAAGGCGATTTTTTAGCCGTCAGTCGAACGCTTTTTCTCCTGATATCCCTGTTCACTGATAACTGATAACTGATAACTGATAACTGATTAATTTCCTCGCCAAAAGACAATCGAATTATTGAGAGGTTGGATGATGGTGCCGGGATAATAGAAAGCGAGAATTTGTTCGGGAGACCAACCCAAACGGGCTAAATTATAGGAACCAAATTGACTTAATCCTACCCCGTGGCCGAAACCGCCACCAATAAAGTTATAACCCTGGATCTGTCGATTGGTATCGTAGATAGGATCGATGTAGAATAGGGTACTGCGAGGCGGTTCCAAAGCACTACGCACCTCATTTTTATGCAGTTCCAAAATCCCCTTATCGGTTTGAATAGTCATAGTCAGAATCCGACCGGAAGGAGAGCGCTTAGTCACTTCCATCCATTGGATTTTCTGGAAATGAGCGAGGGGATGTTTTCTGCGTTTTAGATAGGTTTCTAGGTCTTGACTCAAATCAGCTAAAGAAGCTTGTTTTTGCCAGCGAAAAACCCGTCGGCCCGTCTCATTAAAACCATCTTTAAGATTAATAAACTGGCGAAAAGTTGTCTCATTAGCGAGAGATTGTTTCGAGAGATCCCAGACTCGATTAGGGGAGTCCACCACTGCCCGGAGATAAGGTCTTTCCTCCCCATCCCAAACATCACTAAAGAGGGCAGTTATTCCTCCGGTGGTAGAGGAATAAAGGGCATCCACTAACTCATTTTGGTAGGTTAAAACCAGGCCTCGCGTGGACGCGATCGCTTGATCAGCCCGGGGATTAGTTCCCGTCAATCCATAATAAACTTGACAATGGGTATCGGCACAGAGTTCGTAATTATCGGCTTGAAAACGGCGGAGATTGCGGAGGGCGTAGGTACGGGCGATAATAGTTTGCGCCCGGGTGGCGCTTTCCGGGGCATCATGACCGATTTCGTGGGGTACAACCCCGCGCAGGTAGGTTTCGAGGGGAACGTTATTAACTAGGGTAAAAGTGCCGTAGGCGTTGGGCTGTAGGCGCATGGTTCCCCCGTACAAACGTACCTGATCGGAGCTATGGGTGACTTGAATCAGGTTTTTTTGGCTCTCGATTTCTAATTCTTTGGGAAAATAGCGCACCCCGTTGATCTGGAAAGAAACTTGCGGCTTTTCTTTGAGTAAAACACTATTAATATAGGGTTGATTGTGGCCTTTGGTTTGCAAACTGGTCAGCAACCAACGTCGCACTAGGGGATTTTCATAAACTTCTCGCTTTGCCCAGACCTGCCAGCGTCCGGGTTGGGTAATTTCGACTTTAATGCCCATTTTTGCCCAATTTTTGGCACTATTTTCGGCGGTTTCAAAGGTGGCGTGGTCGCTCAAAATGACTTTTTCTTGGAGGATGGGAGAGGCGAGGGGACGGGGAATAACTTCTAATTGTAGGCGATTGGTTTGCAGGGTTTGGGATTGGCCATCTTCTCCCACCACGCGCAGGGTGAGATTATCACCACTGGTACTACTCAGGGTTAATTTTTCCTTGGCTTCATCGCCAAAACGTTGGACAATGCCCACTCTCAGAAGGACATCCTTGGCTATAGCGGCAGGAATTAGGGTTAAACTGAGCAAGATCGCCGCAGTTATGGAACCGATGCTAATTATTGGTTTTTTTTCCTTGATTTTTAGCATAAAGTCAAGTATCTGTTAATAAGTTTTCATAAAAGTTGAGGATATTCAGAGATTATAGCAGCAAGCCGTTAGGGGAATGGGGGAATAGGGTAATGGGGGAATTTCAACTAAAACCCCAACACCCTAAAACCCCAACACCCAACAAAGCATCTAACTTCCCCCATCGCTGATAATGCGTAAACGTACCATTTTTTGTCCACCTTCATCCAGTTCCACTTCGATCACTTCACTGGTTAAACTTTCCAAACAGGTTAACATCGATCGCAGATGGGGATTACTTGCTCCCGTATCCACATAGAGGCGATCGGACAAACTACCCAAACGTTTCCAAGTAGTATAAAGTTTAGCTACGGCTTGCTCTAATTGTGTGGCTTGTTTAACCAGATCCGCCGCCGTATTTAGACAATCGACGCGCAAAGCTTCTTCTAGAGCCATTTCGATATCTAAATTACCCCGTCGGAGAGTTTGTACTTGGGCTGCCGCATCGAGATATTTGGCTAAACTGCGTGCTTCCGAGGTGATTAATTTTACCGTGTCCACATCGGGATTAGCGGCGATTTCTTGACGGAGAGTGTCGATATGAGTATCGGGTAACTTTTCTAATTCTTTCACTAAGGGAGCGAGATGACGCGCCGGTAAACTGCCGTCGCTGGCTTTTTCTTTCACTTCATCGGGTAGTAAATCTGAACTCATCGCCGTCCATTCATCGGCCAATTGCTTCACCTCCCGACGGGTAATTCTCTCCCCTTGTCGGGCTGCATCACTGACTAATTTTTGAATTTCGGGGGCAGATTTGGCCGTTTCTACGAAGGCGCGTTTACTAAAATTATTGATACTATCGGGATCCAGTTGTCCTTCCGCCAGGAGAGTATCAGCACTATTAGCCAATTGAATCAGAGCATAAGCTTGACTTTTAGTGATTTCTCGCTGTTTTAACCAGTTCAAAAAGCCTGTACCGCGACTATCACCGCCTTGCTTTTCCCGGTCGCGAATAGCTCGCAAAATTCGCCCCCGCCAGATTTCCGTTTGCAAATCAAAGCGATCGCAGACTTGCCAAAAAGAATCCAGTTGCTGCTGAAAGTCATGATCTTGGATGGTTTCATCTTCGGGATCTGGCAGTTGAAAGTTAAACTCTAGAGGCGTTTCAAAGGCATCAATGATCGCGGAGGTGTCGGAGGAGAACGTCGCAGCATCAACCATATATGATAGACTCGGCAGTTAATCGGGCATTTTATCTTAACTCGCTCTGGCAACCCCCGACAAGCCGATTAATCGTCAGGTAAAACCCCACACCCCACACCCCACACCCCACACCCTGTCCCCACGAACAACTTTTTCATCAAACCCTAGTTAGGAGAAGCATTGGGGGGAGTGGGACTGGTGACAGGTGCGGGAGGTGTCGTCCCGGTCGTGGGACTGGTGACGGGTGCGGAAGGTGTCGTCCCGGTCGTGGGACTCGGACTGGTGACAGGTGCGGGAGAAATCGATGGATTGGAAGCGGGATGACGACTCAGGAATTGCCCAGCGATCGCAGTCAGCAAACCGAGAACACCGACAGCGATCGCTGCTCCGAGGAGGGGTGAAATGGTAGTGCGCGCGGGGGGAGAGGTAGGACTAGAAACCGAAGAAGATGCGGGGGGGGGAGTGGGTATTGCCGTCACCACTTCTTCCTCGGAGTAGGTTTCTTCGCTGTGATCAAAATCTTGGTCATAAAGATCGGGAATAATCCGTTCTTTGGCCTCAGCATAAACTAAAGGCGTGACAGGTTCAGCCGCAGGAACTACCCGACAATAAACTAGGGCGATGGTGGAGTTATCGTGACCGTTTTTCTGGTTAGCTAGTTGTAATAAACTTTCCCCCACGGCGGTTACAGTTTTCTCCCCTTGCAAAAGAGGCAGAATTTCACTGTCCCAGTATTGTTCTACCCGATCATAATCACTCAAACCATCGGAACAGAGGAGAAAAACACAATCTTGATCAATAATCAACCTCTGAACAGTGGGATGGAGATTAGTGGCGCTACTCATGCCCAAAGCTTGCACCAAGGCCCCGGCGTTGGGATACTGTATGGCATCACGATAGAGGAGATAGCCTAATTTCACTTCCCTGCAAGCGAGATCATCATCCACCGTCACTTGATGACAACCGTGGGCAGTAATCCAATAGATACGGGAATCCCCCACATGGGCCGCGTACATTTCCTGGGCGTGGGCAAAAGCCATAACTAGAGTCGTACCCATGCGCTGACGATCTTGTCTTGACTCCTGATCATTGCGTTGACTGATCAGATCATTGGTGACACGAATCGCCTGTTCGAGGACAAGACTGTGACTATCGGGATAGAGTTCAATATCAGTGGTGGGACTGCGATTAATTTCCCTAGGCAGGGTTTCGATCGCCAATTGAGAAGCGATTTCGCCCCCTTCCTGACCGCCGATGCCATCACAGACAATCGCCAGGGGATTTTGACCATGAGCGAGGGTTATGGCCTGATTAGCCGGGGGATAACAGGCATCCTCGTTGTGTTCCCGCATCAGACCGGTATCAGTGCAGGTAAAAATCTCATAGCTGCGTTCTTGACCTCCACCGTAGTGCTGTAGTGCATAATCGAGGATAGCGATCAGGGATTCCGGGCGATCGAGATCACCGGATTCTAGCTCTTGGGTTAGGGATGCGAGAAAATCTTGAATATTAGCGGCTGCCGTCGGCATCAGACCGGTCCACAGGGACCCTAAATCTCGTAAATTGGGAGCGGTAGCCTCGTCTTTGCTTAATTCTAGCAATTGCAGCAGCTGATTATTCACTCTCGTCAGAGAAGGGTTGAGCAGACTAGAGACCACAGCTTTTTTCTGGAGGGGATGCCAGAGTTTGGCCATTTGCCATAACCAGTGAATTTGTCTTAAATCGGAAGCTTGCGACCAAACCTCGGCCAGAGTGGGCAATAGTTCCGGATAAATTAATTCTCCCGTTTCATCGAGGGGAATATTGCCGTATTCCAACAGCCAGATGTCCATATTTAAGCGTTCATCGGGACTGGGAATATAGCCATAGACTTGGGGAATGTGGAGATGGAAGGGTAACAATTTTAGGTAGAGGGAAATCCAGCTAGGAGGTTCGTCCGGCGCTTGGGGTGCTTGAGCGGGTTTAGTATCAAGAACAATTTGTGGTTGTTTGACCAAATAACGATTATCAATTAGCTCGCCAACATGATAATAGGTTCTCACCCAATCACCCATCATCCATAAATAGCGCTTAACTAAAGGAGTACCGCATTTTTCACAGAATCTATTAGTGAGAGCGTTCGGGGATAGACAGGTTAGGTTTTGACATTGGAGGGTTGTCACGGAATCCATGAAAACTGCTGACTCCTAAAGCGCGGTTAGTATAGGTTAATAAAATAGCGTGTTTTTATCCACGATGACTGCCAGTGTATTGCAGTGTTTCCCAAATTTTACCCTTTGTGGCTCGATCAGGAATAATTAATGCTGACAGTGCCATCTCTATAGGTATGTCTGGGGTTGGGGAAGTGGGAATTATAAATTATAAATTATCAATTGGGGAGGTGGGGAAGTGGGGAAGTGGGGAAGTGGGGAAGTGGGGAAGTGGGGAAATTGAACTAAAACCCCAAAACCCTATCACCCCAAAACCCTATCACCCTATCTCCTGTCTCCTGACAGTTTTTAAATATTTTTCAACATCAGCAAAGAGCGAGTTTGAAAGCCGAGATTTTGGTAGAGATTGAGAGCATTGTCGTTATTGATGAAGACTTGTAAACCGATGCGGGTTTGTCCGCGACTTTTTGCCCAATCCTTAGCTCGATCGATTAGTGCGCTGGCGATACCTTGGCGACGATGCTGGGGATCGACATAAATTAGAAAAATATGACCATAGCGATCGCCTGTCACCTGATCGACGGCGCTCCCCATCCAGAGACAAGCGATCGCCGTTTGTTGTCCTTCGACGATCCACAGGGGAGTATCGAGGCCAAAAAACTGTCTGACTGTATCAGCTAGATGGGAGAGGTTTTTTTGTTCGGGAAAAAATTCTTGATAGCTGCGGGTGAGAAAATTAATTAGTAGATAGCGATCGCTCGGTTTTCCCAGTCGCAGCCGATAATCTTCGGGAAGGTTAGCCATGCCAAGGATAAGAGAAAATTATGCCCAGGGATGGCTCGATCGGAGCGGGTGCCGCTAAATCTGCCGGTAAAAAAATCCGGATGCCAGTGGCAACCAGAGCAACTAAAAACACTAAGATAGTCAGGAGCGGGGCGATATATTGCCGGAAAAAAGCCATAATTATTTGATCTCTAAACTGCTGTTCCTTCTATTTTAGGGATTGCCAGTGGAGATATCAGCAATTTTTTTCCTAAAAATTCGCCCAAAAAAAGTGACCGGCATACCGATCACCAGAAACCGACAACTAGACTATGACTAAACACCGATTAAATCTAACGAAGGTGCAAATAGGCCGCCTCTGCTTCCAATTGACGCACTAGAGCCTCATTTCCCTGCGCTCTAGCTACTTCCAGTCGGTGTTGTAAATTTCTGCGGAGTGTTTCCCTATGGGCCACGGTGGCCTGTGTTAGGACTTGCTGACGATTTTTGTTCATGATGGACAGACTTTTGAGCGACTTAACTTACCTTATATCTAAATCATAACATTCTCCTTGGGAAACTGTATCTTTAGCTACTGAATTTAGCGTTAAGATTTATTAAAGCTGTTGGCAACCTTAGTGATAAGTCGATGACGGAACAGGCACTAATAACCCTTACTAGCGATTTTGGACTACAGGACGGTTATGTGGGCATTATCAAGGGAGTAATCGCGGGAATTGCCCCCCATGCTCGCACGATCGATCTGAATCATCAAATTTCGCCCCAAGACCTTTACGCTGGTCGTTTTATTCTCCTGAATGCCTATCAATATTTTCCCCAAGGCACTATTCATCTGGCAGTTATAGATCCGGGGGTAGGAAGCAAAAGACGCGGGGTAGGGATTCGTTTTGCCGGTGGTTATTTAGTTGGGCCAGATAATGGTTTATTTAGTGGCATTTTAAGCCAATCTCCCGCTATATCTGCCGTTAATCTCGATAATTCTTCCTATTGGCGCACCCCTAACCCTAGCACTACTTTTCATGGTCGTGATATTTTTGCTCCTGTGGCCGCTTATTTGTCCCGGGGAGTACCCCTAGAAATGTTAGGTGAGATTATTGATCCCGATAGCTTGCAACAATTAGCGATCGCTGTTCCGCAAATCGAGGAAGATAAAATCAGGGGTCAAATTCAATATATTGACATTTTCGGCAATTTAATCAGCAATATTCCCGATTATCTCCTAGAGGGAAAAAATTGGTCGGTGCAGTTGGGGCCAAAAATTATCCCCGCAAAAAACACCTACAGTGATGTTCCTTCCGGAGAAATAGTCGCTTTTATCGGTAGTCACGGGGGGTTAGAAATTGCCGTCAATAGTGGTAGCGCCCAAAAGCAATTACACCTAAATATTGGCGATGCGATCGAGGTTACAATAGATAGGGTTTGCTGAAAAAGTCTGTTGGTGGAGTTAGCAGTCAGTATTCTCCGAGTCAGGAGATAAGAGTCAGGAGTCTCCGAGTCAGGAGACGGGAGACGGGAGACGGGAGATTATTTTTATTTATTCTCCCCAATTCATAATTCATAATTCCCACTGATAACTGATCACTGATAACTGATCACTGATCACTGATCACTGATAACTGATATAGCTTTTTAATCAATTCTCATACTAATATCTAACCAAGTAGAACGGGTAACTGGGGCGCTAGTGGAAATATAATCTACTCCTGTTTCGGCAACGTTGCGAATGCGATCGAGGGTAATATTTCCCGATGCTTCTATTTTGGTTTTACTATTAAAATTGCGGATCATCTCCACAGCAGTTTGCATCATCTCTAAATCCATATTATCTAACATAATGATCTCTACCTGCTGCTGCAGGGCCTGATTCACTTCTTCTAATTGGCTAGTTTCTACTTCAATTGTGAGAGGATAGGGCATATTTTGCCGTACACGACGCACTGCTTCCTCAATGCTGCCTGCTGCTTGAATATGATTATCTTTAATCATAATTGCATCATCTAACCCCAAACGATGGTTAATAGCGCCACCGATACCGGAGGCATATTTTTCTAAAATTCGCAATCCGGGGGTAGTTTTGCGAGTATCCACCAATCTTGTCGATAAATCGGCAATTTTCTCCACATACTGACGAGTGGCACTAGCAATCCCACTCAAGCGCATGGCAAGATTTAAAGCGACTCTTTCCCCAATTAACAGCGCATCGAGGGAACCTTCTATCTCAGCAATAACTTTAGACTTGGGGCAGAATTCCCCCTCGGCAACGGTGGGGGTAAAGTGAATAGTGGGGTTAAGCAGTTGAAAAACTCGTTCAGCTACGGGTAAACCGGCAATAACTCCCGCTTCTTTGGCAATCCAACTAGCTTGACCGATTTTAGCATGACCGAAGAAAATTGCTTGGGTGGTGCGATCGCCTCTACCGAGATCTTCTCGTAACCAGTTTTCTAACAAGGGATCAAGGACTAATAGGGGCGGTAACATAGAATTTATCGAAAAAATCGGGACGTATTTATTTTAAGTTTAGGAATGTTTGACCTGTTTGTAAACTTTCTTTAATTGAAACTTATCCCTTCATAGATTAACTCGATCGCACAGTGAAAATCGAGACTAGATAGAATAATTTCTTCCCCTTGACTATAAGCGCAGTAAAACCAAATTTTATCTTCACCGCGACGATAAACCTCGACACTGATCGATTCAGGATCGACTAAAACGTATTCTTGTAAACTAGGAATCTGACGATAATATTGTAACTTTTTAGTGCGATCATAGTTTCCTGTGCTAGGGGAAAGCACTTCAATAATCACTTGTGGATGTTGAATAAAATTACGAGATTCTCTATCCCTAAAATCGCAACTAATCACCAAATCGGGATAAAAATAACGACTATTATTAGCTTGTACCTTGGCATCAGATACATTGACTCGACAGCCTCGCGGACGGAGATGAGAATATAAAGTTCTGTAAAAATTTAGGGTAATATCATTATGAGGCAGACTACCCCCAGTCATGGCGATAATTTCCCCATCAATATATTCATGGCGACATTCCTGTGTAGCTTCCCATTCTAGATACTCTTCCGGGGTCATTCTTTCTGGGTATTGAGGTTGAGCGATCATTTTTCTTTTTCCTTGTCAACTAACTAAATTAATATCCCATTTCCTTTTTATCTTATACCATTTTCTCGCCCGAAGATTTAAGAATAGTTATAATTAAGCGGTGACTGATTACCCTAATGATAAGATGGAGACAGAAAGCATTATTATCGCAGGTCGCTAAGATGACGAAAACAGTTGCCGATATCATGACTCCCAATCCCATCACCGTCACCGCTAACACTTCTCTGTCGGAAGCAGTGAAGATTTTGGCCGAAAAGCGGTTTAGTGGTTTACCCGTGGTGGATGACAATATGCGACTGATTGGGGTTATCTCCGAAACTGACCTTATGTGGCAGGAAACGGGAGTAGAAGCTCCTCCTTACATTATGCTCCTCGATAGTGTCATCTATCTACAAAATCCTAGCCGTCACGAGAAATTACTCCATAAAGCTCTCGGTCAAACCGTGGGGGAAGTAATGACCGATAAACCTATTAGTATCACAGCCGATCGCCCTTTGAAAGAAGCGGCCTCGTTAATGTATGATCGTCATGTGCGTCGTTTACCGGTGATTGAGGAAGAAACCCACAAAGTAATTGGTATTATCACCCGCGGCGATATCATTCGCGATATGGCAAAATCCGAAGCATAATGGCTTTTCTAGGGCAACAATTAACTAAAAGGTCTTGAACAAATGAATCAATCTCAGGAAACGGTTACTTATTCCCTAGAAACTATCTTGACGCGGATGGAGGGAAAAATCGATTCGTTACAAAAAGATGTGACGGATTTAAAGGTAGGACAAGCGGTGTTAACGGGAAAAGTTGAGGGAATAGAAAATCGACTAAACTCATTAGAAGGAAACCAAAAATATCAGGTTTGGGCATTAATTGTCCTCTTAGCTGGGGCAATTGTGAAAACTTTTTTTCTGAGCAGTAATCCCTAAATTCTTATTTCCCTTGCAATTTTTCTAAAAACTATCAGGATGAAGCGCCGTCAATTTCTCACTAATTCCGCTCTAACTGCTGTTAGTTTTTCCCTAATTACCAGAAAAGTTATTAGCAATAATTTTCCTCTAATTAAACCGCCACATCTACAACTGGGGGACGGAGTGGGTATTATTAGTCCGGCGGGGGCAACTTTTAAAGAAGATGATTTGAATATAGTTATTGAAGCAGTTAAAGCTTTAAAATTAGTCCCAAAAGTTGGTCAACACGCTTTAGATCGTTATGGTTATCTAGCCGGTAAAGATAGCGAGCGAGCCGCGGATATAAATCAATTTTTTGCCGATGATAATATTGCCTTAATTTTACCAATTCGCGGCGGTTGGGGAAGCGCTCGTTTATTACCTTATCTCGACTACGATTTAATTGGCCGTCATCCGAAAATTATCTGTGGTTTTAGTGATATAACTTCTTTATTATTAGCTATTTATGCCAAAACTGGTTTAGTTACTTTCCATGCTCCCAATGGCTTTTCTAGTTGGCGCACCGCTCAAACTGAAAGCTTTCGACAGGTTTTATTTTCTGGAGAAAAGTTGACTTTTAGAAATATTCCCGATCCCGATGATGCCAATCGTTTAATGCAGGTAAAAAACCGGATTCAAACTATTACTAAAGGTCAAGCAAAAGGTAAATTAATCGGTGGTAATTTAACCACTTTAGCCTCGATCGCAGGTTCTCCCTATCTACCAGATTTTACCAGTGCTATCCTATTTTTAGAAGATATTGGTGAAGATGTTTATGAAATAGATCGCCTGTTAAATCAATTAAAATTAGCGGGAATTCTCGATAATTTAGCTGGGTTTATCTTCGGTCAATGTAGCAATTGTAGCGCCGATGGTGACTATGGTTCCCTGACTTTAGAAGAAGTGATCCGAGAATATATCCAACCCTTAAAAATTCCCGCTTGTTTAGGTTTGATGATCGGACATTTGGAGATTATCGAGACTCTAGCTATTGGTATTGCAGTAGAATTTGATGCTAATCGGGGAACAATTACTATGTTAGAATCGGCGGTTAGTAAGTAGGTGTTAAAGCCTCAAAAACTGTTCCGGCGTTCCCACTCAAAGACTTTTTCAGCAGCTCCTATATTAATTTTTTGGGTACTGATAAGTAGTTGGACAAAAGTAAAGTTAACTGTGGGGTAAGGAGTCAGTCCCGATGAAAAAATTTTCACCCCCACAGATGAAAGAGGTTTCTTTCCCTACACCCCACACCCTACACCCTACACCCTCTTTCAAGTCAGAGGAATGTAGCGAAATATACGGAGCGATCGAACCAATTTGTAATATATGTGGCCTATAAAATAGGATGATGCGGGCGTTGTCCACACTTGCATCGGGAGGGAACCGTGACGACTTTTCTGGCTTCGCTCAATTTACTGCCTTCTAGTTCTCCCGCTGCCAATTTTCGGACTGGAGAATGGACTTTTCCCACACTCTACTCCACGCTTGCTCCTGCTGCCCTAGCAGATTTGGTTTTTTCTCGTTACGAGATTGATGTACCGAAAAATTGTCAATTTTGGCATCGGGGTTTAAGTGATGTGTATCTCCTCGAAACCCTGACAACTCCCTACATTTTGCGCGTATCTCACTGCCATTGGCGCAGCAAAATGGAAATCGACTTCGAGTTAGAATTATTAGATTATCTCGATCGCTCTCAGGTTCCCGTCGCTGCGCCAATTCGCACCAAAAACGGTGATTTATCCGTAGAAATTAATGCTCCGGAAGGGAAACGTTACGCCGTCCTTTTTCCCTATGCTCCTGGAGGAATTGCTATTGGGGACATAGATATAGAACAAGCCTATCATTTAGGGGCGATCGTGGCTAATTTACATCGGGTGACAGCAGATTTTCAACCCCTAGCCTATCGTCATCCCCTCAACCTCAAATATCTTCTCGACGATTCCCTGCAAATTATCGCACCTTTTCTGCACCAACGACCGAGCGACCTAGACTGTGTCTTAGAAACCATTGGGGAAATAGAGGAAGAAACCGCTAAATTACCGACAGAATCTCCCTATTGGGGCATTTGTTGGGGCGATCCTCATAGTGGTAATGTGCATATCACCCCTGATAATCAGATGACCCTATTTGATTTCGATCAGTGCGGTTATGGTTGGCGAGTTTTTGATATCGCTAAATTTCTGCAAGTTTCCCTACAATCCGGCTTAAATCGCCAGGTTCGCCATGGTTTTATCCAAGGCTACGATGAAACAGTGCCTTTAACCGATGGTGAATTATCTTGTCTTCAGTATCTCACCCAAGCGGCCTATATTTGGTCTTGGTCAATTAGCTTAAATAACCTGCGTTTAACCGATTATAGTCGTCTGTGCGCCAATTATTTTAGCAGCCGTTTGGCCATTCTCAAACGTTTAAGAACCCAAGAATGGGAATTATTCTAAAGCAGCTTCGATGCTGCTGGTGATCAAATATAGTTGCCAATTTCCCAATCACCGAGGCGGACTGAAAAATATCACTAACCAAGATCAACTTTCTTGCTGGTCAATGGCCAAACGAGGGATCGATCCCTGTATGCTGGTAAGTATAGATAATCACTAGGTAAAGACTTTCTTCTCCATCTGCCAAAAGTGAAGCAAGCTTTACCGCTTTTGAATACTCTCTCACAGCCTCACAGACAGATGGTTATTATGTCCAGAAGAAAGAAGAAGTTTCCCTGTGGTCACAAGGGTTATGGCCAAGTCTGCCATCATTGCGCTCAACTAGATGCCGCTTGGGAAGAAAGAAAACGTCAAAAAAATGCCTGGGAAGCCACTTTTTCCCAAGATCCGATCGATCTGCGGGAATTACCGAAAAATGTGGTACTTAAAGCTAGGGAAATCCTGCAAGGATTGCAAAATCACCGCAATTATCGAGATTTCCACGGTAAACGATTGCGACATGATCGCTTTATTATCAGTATCCCCGTTACCCGCAATTATCGCCTCATCTGTCGCGACTACGGCAATCTCCTCGTCCCGGAAGCGGTCATCTCTCACGAAGATTATAATGTTTGTAAACCGGGTAGGTGAAGCTAATCTTTAGTTTGCTTGGGAAGATTTATCGCTGTTTATGTCTCCCGAAAATCCGGCAGCCAATTTTGATCGAGAATCTCCTCTAGATTAGCTAACAATTCCAGAGGGAAAATACTGGCATCTAATTCGGTTTCGTCAATAATCAGATGGCGAGCATCGAGATAACATTTTGCTAAAATTTCTCTTAAATAGGGTTTGCTGAAAAAGTGTATTGGTGGGGTTAGGAGTCAGGAGTCAGGAGTCAGGAGTCAGTAGCCGGTCGTTTCAGGCTTTGTTGCCCTTGATTTTTGTACCAGTTTATGTACTACGAGAAGAATAATGCAAGGTTTTTGAATGTCCCAATCCTATTTTCGCAGCATGAACATCGGATTTTAACAGGTCAAAAGCCTTATTTTAAAAGGGTTTTACCATTATTCAGCAGACCCTAAATAGGACTTTAAACTGGGACTATCTTCTAAAAGATCGGCAATTTGTAGGCGAAAATTTCTGATTTCTTTTTTCCATGCTGCTTGATTGTAATCTCGTGGCGATTGCCAGTAAGTTAACTTTAGTAAATGCTCTAAAAGTCGAGTTAAGAGACTCTTAAGCGCTCGTCGATTATTTTTACCCAAATCTGCAAACTCCTCTAATAAATTCTGCCAATCTACCGCTTGAAAATCGCCCTGACGTAATTGGTTGATAGTGGACTCTAACCAAAGTTGATAATCGCTATCGTAGAGATTTGAAATGGTAATATTCATGATTTTTTACTCCTTAATTACACTTTTCAGAATCATTACTGATAGCTTCCCAATCCGGCAGCCAATTTTGATCGAGAATCTCCTCTAGATTAGCTAACACTTCCAGAGGGAAAATACTGGCATCTAATTCGGTTTCATCAATAAGCAGATGGCGAGCATCGAGATAACATTCCGGCAAAATTTCCCTTAAATAGGACTTTAAACTGGGACTATCTTTGAGAATTTTTTTGATCTGAATACGAAAATTGCGAATTTCTTTTTTCCATCCAGCTTGATTATAATCCCGTTGGGATTGCCAGTAAGTTAACTTCAGTAAATGTTCTAAAAGTCGAGTTAATAAACTTTCTAATGCTCGTCGTTCACTTTTTCCCAAATCTGCCAACTCCTCTAATAAATTCGGCCAATCTACTGCTTGAAAATCCCCTTGACGCAATTGGTTGATAGTGGACTCTAACCAAAGTTGATAATCGCTATCGTAGAGATTTGAAATGGTAATATTCATCATTTTTAAAATGGGGAAAAATCAGGAGTTAAGCTGCAGGTATCCAAACTATAGGAGAAATTTGGGGCTAATCAATCAGCTAGTTGTGCCAGTTTAGCCGAATTATCCTCTCAATCACATCTAACTGCGAAAAAACCGCCAAAAAGAGTGATAATAAACCTAAGTGGGTGGGTGGAATTAAATATAAGATGAATGTAGGTTGGGTTGAAGCATGAAACCCAACCCCCGCATGGGTTACGCTACCGCTAACCCATCCTACAAATAATTGTGCCTCCCTACTTAGCTATTCCCAGAGTAACAAGAAAAGCCCGATGGTGAAAACAGTAATAGGTGTCGATTTAGGTGGAACTGCGATTAAAATTGGTAAATTTGACCAAGAGGGCAATTGTCTCGAATCTCTCACCTTGCCCACTCCCCAACCCGCTACACCCAAAGAAGTCGCCCTTACCATACATCAAGGCATTTGTCAAGTAAATTTAGATAAAAGTTGTCAAGCCATCGGTGTGGGCACGCCAGGTCCGACGGATGCTCAGGGGAGAATTGCCAAAATAGCGATTAATTTGGCAGGATGGCGGGATATTCCCCTCGCCGATTGGTTAGAAGAAAGCACGGGAATGCCGACAATTTTAGCCAACGATGCCAATTGTGCCGGTTTAGGGGAAGCTTGGTTAGGAGCGGGCAAACGCTTTCAAAACCTCATCCTGTTGACCTTGGGGACGGGAGTAGGAGGGGCAATTATCCTCGATGGTAACTTATTTGTGGGCAGCAAGGGAACGGCTGCAGAATTAGGCTTAATAACCCTTAATTTTGACGGTCCATTGTGCAATAGCGGTAATCAGGGTTCCTTGGAACAATACACCTCCCTGCAAGCTATTCGCCGGATGACCGGCAAAGAACCGAAGCAATTGGCAGAATTGGCCGAAAAAGGCGATCGAGAGGCTTTAGAATTCTGGCAGGGTTACGGTTGTTTACTAGGGGCTGGTATCGCCAGTTTACTCTATGTTCTCACCCCAGAGGCGGTAATTATCGGCGGCGGCATTAGCGCCAGTGCTAAGTTTTTCTTTCCCTCTCTGCTCACAGAAATCGAAAGACGGGTGTTACCTAGTTCCAGAGAAGGATTAGAGGTATTAACGGCCGAGTTAGGTAATCGCGCTGGGATGGTGGGGGCTGCTAAATTAGCTTGGCAATTAGTGGACCTCCGCAAGGAGTCTATTATGGGGGGGGACTGACTTAATCGTGAATAATTAAGTGGCGATCGCAATCGCTGCTCACCGTTCCCTGACGCTGAAATTCCCCTAACAAACGCGTCACCGTTACCCTTGTAGTACCGATAGCATTGGCGAGATTTTGATGGGTTAAACGGATCTTTAAACGACTGCCTTGGGCGATTGGTTCTCCCATCTCCCGCTTTAATAACTGTAGTAACTGCTGGAGACGTTCCTCCACTCGTTTGATTCCTGCGATCGCAAGAAGCGATTCCGTTTGTTGTTGACGACGGATCATTTGATTTAGCATCATCCTAGTTAATTCCGCCGAATTTTCCACTTCGGCGATCGTGTACCACTTTAGGTACAGTTCCGACAAGGCTCTGGCGTGATAGGATTCCAAATGGGTCAAATTTAAGCCAAAAAAGTGGGATGAATGAACCCAGCCTAGTAAAATTTCCTCTCCACTCTCAGATACTTGACTTAGTTGCGCCATACCCCGATAAACTTGCCAGACTCCATCAACCACCAGAGGAATATTTTCCCCGCGATCATAAAAATGGAGCCGACGACTCTCGCTATAGTCTTCTCGGAAGGGTGAGACGCTGGGATTATAGGTCAGCAACATGATCAAAGTTCTCCTGGGTGAGGGGCTAACAATTTTAACCCCACTTTACTGTATCAAGGTAAACATTAGGTAATCCCCAGATTAACAGTTATCAGTTATCAGTGGGTCAGTTATCAGTGGGTTAGTGACCAGTTCACCGATTACTGATTACTGTTCACTGTTCACTGAAATAATACTAAATCCGTTGAGTAACGCACAGAAAACGGGTTTCTCGGAGAAACCCGTTTTCTGATCATGTCCCCCATTTCCCTCTCCCGCAGCTGAAAAACCTACAGATTATTAATTTAAAGCATCTTTAAGAGCCGTGCGAGCGGCCAGATGATTGCGGGTTGAGGTGAGAATTTCCGATTCTCGTTGCAGACGACTGACTGTATCGAGCATTTCCAATAAAGCCTGTTGTTCCCCGGCCACACCGTAGAGATTACCCGCCACCCAGTAGGATAATTCTAGGGGAAGACTGGGCAAATCGTCGGGGAGTTCAATTTTTTGAGCGGTTAATTTGGCTGATAGATGAACCACATCCCGCAGCAGTCGATCCACTTCTTTGGCCAGAGGTCGCAGATCTTGGGTGGTGGGGACATCTTCAATCCACTCCACTAAACCGACGCGATAGGGTTTTTCCCGGACATATTCTAGGACACGGAAGCGCTGTTGACCGATGGTGAGAATTTTTAACCGATCATCTGGAAGACGTTGACAACGGACAACTTCCGCACAACTGCCGACTTTAGCGATTTCTCCCGTGGACGGATCTACCATTAAGACCCCAAAACGGCGATCTTCTTCCAATATCGTATTCATCATAATCCGATAGCGAAACTCGAAGATGTGCAGGGGCAGGGGACGACCCGGGAATAAAACAACTTCGGGAAGGGGAAAGAGAGGTAATTCTCTAACGGCAATGGAAGAAGTGGCCATAGGTTTAGTAAAAAAAAACCGATCTTTTCTTATTTTTACACAATACCCCCTGAACCGCTAGGCAAGGGCAATAGACTCCGAGCCAGTATTCAGGAGCCAGTATTCAGGAGCCGGGAGTCGGGAGATTGCCTTTATTTATTCTCCCCACACCCCACCTTAATGCACTTACTGCATGATATAAATGCCTAAACACGATGGTGAGCGGATTTCTGTTACAAACAATACAAAATTATCCAAGTTAAAACGAATTAAATAACAGATAGAGACTAGGTAAATTACTAAATTTTTGCTAATGACGACAGTATTTTACAGAATACTTATTGTTAAATCCCGATTTCTTCATTTCTAACCCGCACCAACTAGAACAATTACACCCACAAACCAGAAGGAGATAGATTCGTGGTACAAGCAGCTGAAAGAGATGGAACAACTCTCAATAAATTCGAGAAATTTAAAGCCGAAAAAGACGGATTAGCCATTAAAGATGAACTAGATCATTTTGCCCAAATCGGTTGGGAAGCGATGGATAAAACCGATTTAGAACATCGCTTAAAATGGGTGGGAGTTTTTTATCGTCCCGTCACCCCGGGCAAATTCATGATGCGTTTGCGGATTCCTAACGGCATTCTCAGCAGTGAGCAAATGCGGGTTTTAGGGGAAATCGTGCAGCGTTACGGTGATGATGGCAATGCCGATATTACTACTCGTCAAAACCTACAATTACGCGGTATTCGCATCGAAGATATTCCTGATATTTTCCAACGACTAAAATCCGTGGGCATGACTTCGGTACAATCGGGCATGGATAATGTCAGAAATATTACCGGTTCACCCATGGCGGGACTAGACGCGGATGAATTAATTGACACCAGGGAATTAGTCCAAAAAGTCCAAGATATGATTACCAACTACGGTCAAGGTAATTATCAATTTAGCAATCTGCCCCGCAAATTTAATATTGCCATCGAGGGGGGCCGGGATAACTCGGTTCATGCGGAAATTAACGATATTGCCTTTGTTCCTGCCTATAAAGAGGGAGAATTAGGCTTTAATGTCGTGGTGGGCGGCTTTTTCTCGGCTAAACGCTGTGAAGCGGCAATTCCCATGAATGTTTGGGTGAGACCGAATCAGGAAGTGGTGGATTTATGCCGAGGAATTTTGGAAGTTTACCGCGATAACGGATTGCGCGCCAATCGTCAAAAATCCCGTTTAATGTGGTTAATTGATGAGTGGGGAATTGAGGAATTCCGGACGCGGGTGGCTAATCAGTTAGGTTATCCCTTGGCAACGGCAGCGGAAAAAGACGCTATTGACTGGGAAAAACGAGATCATTTAGGAGTTTTTCCCCAAAAACAGGAGGGATTGAGCTATATCGGTCTTTGTGTTCCCGTTGGTCGTCTATTTGCCGATGATATGTTCGATTTAGCCCGGATTGCCGAAGTGTATGGCAGCGGAGAATTGCGTTTAACCGTGGAACAAAACGTGATTATTCCCAATATAGCGGCTGAAAATATGCCGACTCTTTTGACCGAGCCTTTACTGGCTAAGTTTACCCCCAATCCCACTCCTTTACAACGAGCGCTCGTTTCTTGCACGGGGGCGCAATTCTGCAATTTTGCCCTGATTGAAACCAAAAATAAGGCTGTGGACTTGATTCGTCAGTTAGATGCCGAATTAAATATCCCCCGGGGTGTGCGTATCCACTGGACCGGTTGCCCTAACTCCTGCGGACAACCCCAAGTGGCCGATATCGGTTTGATGGGGACAAAAGCGCGCAAAGACGGCAAAACCGTGGAAGGAGTTGACCTCTACATGGGGGGTAAAGTGGGTAAAGATGCCCACCTGGGCAGCTGTGTACAAAAAGGGATTCCCTGTGAAGATCTAAAATCGCTGTTAACCTCTATCCTCATCGAACAATTTGGGGCGACACCGAAAGGTTAATTAACAAGTTTATTGATACGCTGAATGGGTAGGGTTGATTCA
This sequence comes from Microcystis sp. M079S1, assembly GCF_020246425.1. Lineage (NCBI taxonomy): Bacteria > Bacillati > Cyanobacteriota > Cyanophyceae > Chroococcales > Microcystaceae > Microcystis > Microcystis sp. M079S1. The sequence continues at coordinate 1,687 of NZ_JADBSZ010000270.1, read as the reverse complement.
TAGTAGGGTTGATTCATGAATCAACCCTACCCAAACCCCCCGTTGGGGGCGTGGCGCCGCCCCCAAACCCCGGAGCGCATTAGTTTTTCGGTGGGATGCTTACACGCAGCTGCTGACGCATCTGTAATAATTTAAGAGTCACTCCCCTTGCAGGAGTGCCTGTCCTGATATGTAGCCTATACTCAACGGATTTAGTATCAGATGGGAATCGTTACTTAGCTTCAAATTGGGCTTGTTTACGAAGTAATTCCCCGATGGTTAAATTGGGTTGAGGTCTGCCCTCAAAAACTGTTCCTATCTCAAATTTTTGCAACTGTACCCGTGCCAAATGATAGGCCTCATCCGGTAGAGGAATATAACCAATAGTATCTAATAAATTGGGAACTCGATCGAGATAATGTTCGACAAATTTCTCTAAAGCGGGATTCTCTTGGGCTTTTTGGGCATTAACATAAATAAACAAAGGACGAGATAAAGGCTGATATTTACTATCCTCAACATTGCCGCGAGTTGGTTCAATACCGTTAACTTTCAAAGCTTTTAATTTATCCCGATTTTGTTCATAATAAGCGTGGCCAAAATATCCCAAAGCGTTGGCATCTTGACTGACGGAATTAACTAAAGCTTCGTCATCTTCACTAAAATTAAAGTCCCCACGACTGGCATCTTTGCCGTTAATTACATCACTGAAGAAATCGTAGGTTCCTGAATCTTTACCCGGCCCGTGAAGGGTAATCGGTTGGTCGGGCCAAGCGGGATTAATTTGATTCCAACGTTTGATTTTATTCTCGGCCGCTGGTTCCCAAATAGTTCTCAATTCTGTGGTCGAAATATCATCAACCCAGTTATTTTGGGGATTTACCACCACGGTTAAAGCATCAAATGCGATCGGTAGTTCGATAAATCTGACCTTATTAGCATCACATTCTTTTAATTCTTCCACAGAAATCGGCCGAGAAGCATTATTAATATCGGTTTCTCCCGCACAAAATTTTCTAAAACCGCCGCCGGTTCCTGAAATATTAGCGTCAATTTTAACATCAGCCAAAGCTTTGTTAGGGGTATTAGCTTTAAAATCTTCGAGAACTTTATCAGTAATTGGTGCTACGGTACTCGAACCATCAATTTTAATTGGTTTTAGGTCTTGAGGATTAATATTGCCACAAGCGGGTAAAAGTAGAGCAGTTCCTAGGACAATTGCGACTACTTTGGTCGGACGAGATAGCTGAGTAAAAATTTCTAGCATAGGTGTAAAAAGGAGAAAGTAAAAACGGGTATTGGGGAGACTTTTCAGTTATCAGTGGGTTAGTGGGGTAGTGGGGTAGTGGGATTTGGGTGTTGGGTGTTGGGGAGTTTGCTGTAATCGGTAATCGGTGAACTGAAAACTCACATCTGATAACTGATAACTGATAACTGATAACTGATTCAAGGCTGAGGGATGATGACTAAAAACCTTAATCGTTTCTTTGTTGTTTTTACGTCACTACAATGATAGGGAAAGAGAAAAACCTAATCTAAACTGGAAAAGTCAGCGGCTTTACCCGCGGCTTAAAACTAATGTTTAGTCAAAATAAATAGTAAAAGAAGAACGTAGGTTGGGTTGAAGCATGAAACCCAACGCCCGATTATGTTACGCTACCGCTAACCCATCCTACAAATAATTGTGCCTCCCTACTTAAAACTAATG
>NZ_JADBSZ010000027.1:0-28810 GCF_020246425.1 Microcystis sp. M079S1 | reverse complement strand
TCGGCTGGTGAGAGAGAGTCTATCTTTCTCTAAAAAAATGGAGAATCACGTTGGGGAGCCCTTTGGTATTTTATCCATGACTACAATGCACAGCAAAGCAAAGGATTAAGCCGCCATCACTACTACCGAATCACCACCTAACAGCCAAAAGCCATTTTTAAGCTTGCACGGCCTTAATTCGATTGGAACGACCGCGCCACCAAGCTAGTAGGGTACTAGCGATAAAAATACTCGAATAGGCCCCCGCCACGAAACCAATAATTAAAGCTAGGGCAAAATATTTTAAGGTGGTGCCACCAAAGAGAAAAATCGCCACCAGAGGCAATAAAGTGGTCAGGGTGGTATTAATCGAACGAGTTAGGGTTTGACTCACCGCATTATCGACAATTTCATCCACGGATAATTCGGGGGTATTGACAAAATTTTCCCGAACGCGATCATAAATTACCACTGTGTCGTTAACAGAAAAGCCCACAATTGTCAAGAGGGAAACCAAAAATAAACTATCCACTTCTACCCCCGCAATTAAGCCTAAAACCGCAAAGACCCCTAAAGTGATCAAAACGTCGTGCAGCAGGGCGACAATGGCAAAAAAAGCGTAATCCCGTTGAAAACGGAAGCTTAGATAGACAGCAATGCCAAAAAATGACACTAATAAAGCTAAAAATCCCGACCTAAATAATTCTTGACCGATGGTGGGACCGACCGTATCGATTTGACTGGTTTCGGGGTCAAAGGCACCGATTTTCTGGTTTAAGGTGTCGAGTAATTTTGTTCTCTGTTCTTCTGCGAGGGTTTTCGTCCGCACCGATAAAGTATATTTATCCAACACCTGCACACTACTGTTACCCAATCCTTCCTCGTCTAAAATTCCTTGCACTTCGGCAGTAGTTAAGGGTTTCTCACAGTTATTCTTTTTAGCACAGGCTAATTCTATCTGAATTCTCGTGCCACCAACAAAATCTAAACTCGGTCGCAAAGGCGCTTGAATAGTGAACCAAGAAATTACCATGGCCAAAATACTACCAATCGTCAGCAAGGCCGAGACTGTCCACCAAAAATTACGCTGTTTTGTAACGCTAAATGCCATATAGATTAAGTAAAAAGTAAAAAGGAAAAAGGAATTTGGGGAGTAGGGAGTGGCAATCGGTGGGTTACGGCGAATATGAAATTATTGGTTAACAGCATAACTTGTCGTCGCCTAACCCACCCTACTGATTTGTCGGTAAATTAGGGCAGAAAAGTTGGGGTTTTTGACGGACGCTGGGGACGTTTAACACGGTGATTAACAGGAGAGTGCGACTACAGGTTAAAGCGGTAAACATACTCACAGCTACCCCAATGGCTAAAGTTAAAGCAAAACCTTTGACTAATCCTGAACCCAACCAAAATAAGGCAGCACAGGCGATTAAAGTAGTGACATTACTATCAAGAATACTGGAAAAAGCCCGATAAAATCCCGACTCTACTGCCCGAAATAGGGATTTTCCGGCCCTTAATTCCTCCCGGGTACGCTCAAAAATCAGTACATTTGCATCAACTGCCATGCCGATACTGAGGATAAATCCGGCAATACCGGGTAACGTCATCGTGACTCCCACTAAGGCAAAAGCCCCCAGAGAGAGAATAGTATAGATAATCAGGGAAATATCGGCAATAATACCGGGTAAACGGTAATAAACCGCCATGAAGATTAAAACTAACAGTAAACCCACTAAACCAGCGTAGATACTGCGACGGATACTATCCTGGCCTAAAGTTGCCCCGACGGTGCGAATTTCTTCCACTTTAACGGGGAAAGGTAGAGAACCACCGCGCAATTGAATCGCTAGATCGTTGGCAGTTTCGGCGGTAAAATTACCAGTAATCACGGCCCGGCCTCCTGTAATTCCCGTTTGGGCAAACTGCACATCAACCACAGGGGCGCTAATTAATTCATTATCGAGGAAAATCCCAATACTGCGACCAGTACCCGCGATCGCTTTAGTCAGTTCGGCGAATTTATTGCCCCCTTCCGAATCGAAAGTAATGGCCACTTCCCAGTTAGTGCCTTGGGTGGAACTAATAGTGGCATTTTGCAGATTTTTTCCAGTTAAGTCCACCGATTCAAATAAATTTAAAATCGCCTGTTTAGATTTTTGCAGAGATTGTTCTAGTTCGGCAATTTTAGCGGCATTTTCGGGTTTATTCTCGGCTTTGAGGGCGGCTAATTCCGCTTTTTTTTGTTGAAAAATTGAATATTCAGCCCGGAATTCTCCTTCTGTACCTTGTTTTTGCTGACGAAATTCTAATTGGGCCTGAACATTTAGGTTTCTCTCAGCTTCTTTGGGATCTGTGACCCCGGGTAGTTGCACGATTACCTGATTTTTACTGTCCACAGTCTGCACTAATGATTCAGAAACACCCAGGGCATTAACGCGATTTTCAATCACATTTTGTACGGCTTTTAAATCATTAGGTTGAATGGTTGTGACGGTTTCAGTGGGTTTAACCTGAATGGTTAATTGACTACCACCGCGCAGGTCTAAACCTAATTGTAGGGGTAACTTAATCAGGATGACGATCGAGGCAATAACCAGTCCGATGATCAGTAACAATAACCAATTTTGTCTCTGCATAACTTCAGTATCAAAAGGAGAATTTTTTAAATGCGATCACCGACCATTTTTTGGACAGCTTCGACAATTTGATTAGGTTGAATAATCGTCAATCTTTCTAGATTACCGTTATAAGGTGTGGGGATATCTTGGGAAGATAATCTTAACACCGGGGCATCTAATTCATCGAATAACTGCTCGTTAATTAAAGCAATTAACTCGGAAGCAATTCCCGCCGTTTTCATACATTCTTCCACGATAATCACCCTATGAGTCTTGCGAATCGAAGCGGCAATCGTCTCCATATCAAAGGGTTTCAGGGAAATTAAATCGATAATTTCTGGATCATAGCCATCTTTTTCTAACTGTTTTAATGCCTGTAAACAGTGATGACGCATCCGCGAATAGGTGAGAATGGTAATATCTTCTCCCTTGCGAACGATTTCGGCTTTATCGAGGGGTAAAAGATACTCGGTATCAGGTAAATTTTCCTTGAGATTATAGAGAAGAACGTGTTCAAAGAAAAGCACGGGGTTATTATCTCTAATCGCCGATTTTAATAAACCTTTGGCGTTGTAAGGAGTGGAACAAGCGACAATTTTTAGACCGGGTACCGCGTGAAAATAGGCCTCTAAACGTTGGGAATGTTCCGCCCCTAATTGTCTGCCCACACCCCCCGGACCACGGATAACCATGGGGATTTTAAAATTACCGCCAGAAGTATAACGTAACATCCCGGCATTGTTGGCAATTTGGTTAAAGGCAAGCAAAAGAAAACCCATATTCATGCCTTCAATAATCGGACGTAATCCCGTCATGGCTGCCCCCACTGCCATGCCCGTAAAACTATTTTCAGCGATGGGAGTATCTAAAACCCTTAAATCGCCATATTTTTTGTAGAGATCTTTGGTAACTTTGTAGGAACCACCGTAATGACCCACATCTTCACCCAAAACAAATACTGTCTGGTCGCGGCCCATTTCCTCATCGATCGCCTGTCGCAAAGCATTAAATAATAGGGTTTCTGCCATATCAAGTCCCCGCTTACAATTCGGTCATCTTATCACTAAACTTATTATCTTACCCCTTTTCTGGCCCGAGGGAATAGGAAGTGGGGAAGTGGGGAAGTGGGGAGGTGGGGAAGTGGGGAAGTGGGGAGAATAAATAAAAGTAGGTGGAGAACGTAGGTTGGGTTGAAGCATGAAACCCAACGCCCGATTATGTTACGCTACCGCTAACCCATCCTACAAATAATTTTGCCTCCCTACTGATGAATAAAAACAATTATGACTATAGATAATAGTCTATTCTAGTTCCCGACAATCGGCCGGCAAAGAACTAAGATCAAGATCAAGGAATCCCCTACCGTTAAAGCTGATGAAATTACCCCGTCTTGCCACTTTAATCATTGGTCTGAGCTTTATTTTCGGATTAATGTTGTGGTTAGTCAACTCTATCTATCGTCTTTACATCCAGATCGCCTTTACCGCTCCTATCTTAGCTAATATTCTGCTTTTGCTGATTATCGGACTGCTGGGCTTGCTGATATACGTTCTTCTGTACTACTTTTATCTGCTGCCCCAGCAGCAAAAAAGTCGCCGCGGGTTGCGTTCTTCCTCCCGTCCACCCCTAAAATTACCGGTAGAAAAAACCGAGGCCGCCGGGGAAACCTTAAAAGCTATCCGGCAACAAGTGGAGCAAATTCAAGATAAAGTAACCCAACAGGTTTTTATTAACCGTTCCCAAGAAATTGAGCGAAGTTTAGCCAGAAAAGAAGTTAAAATCATTGTTTTCGGCACAGGATCGGCGGGAAAAACCTCTCTAATTAACGCCCTCATCGGTCAAATGGTGGGCGATGTGGAGGCAACCATGGGAACCACGGAAAAAGGGGAAACCTATAGTTTAAAAATGAAAGGTGTGAATCGGGAAATTCAAATTACCGATACCCCCGGCATTCTCGAAATTGGTGCAGCCGGAGGTCAAAGGGAACAGTTAGCGCGACAATTAGCCACGGAAGCAGATTTACTTTTATTTGTCATTGATAACGATATTCGACAATCGGAATATGCCCCTTTATTGCGTTTAATTGATATTGGTAAACGTTCTCTCTTAGTCTTTAATAAAATCGATCTCTATAGCGACGAAGATCGAGACATTATTTTAAAACAATTACGAGAACGTCTAAAAGGAGTGATCCTTTCAGCCGATATTATTGCCGTCGCCGCTAATCCCCAACCCCTACAGTTAACCGGTGGACAAATCATCACACCAGAACCAGATATTTTGGCTTTAATTAAACGTTTGGCTTCAGTTTTACGGGCCGAAGGGGAGGATTTAGTGGCGGATAATATCCTCTTACAATCCCAAAGATTGGGGGAAGAAGCTAGGAAAATTATTGATCGCCAACGTCGTCGCCAAGCTGATAAAATTATCGATCGCTATCAGTGGATCGGTGCGGGAGTGATTGCAGTGACTCCCTTACCAGTGTTCGATATGTTAGCAACGGCGGCGGTTAATGCTCAAATGGTCAGGGAAATTGGTCAAGTTTATGGCTGTGAAATTAACAGCGATCGAGGCAAGGAATTGGCTCTATCTTTGGGCAAAACTCTAGTTAGTTTGGGAGTAGTGAAAGGAGCAGTAGAATTATTAGCCAGAATCCTACAGTTAAATTTTACTACCTATATAGTCGGTAAGGCAATTCAAGGGGTCAGTGCCGCCTATTTAACCCGCATTGCCGGCAAAAGTTTTATTGAATATTTCCGTCAGGATCAAGACTGGGGTGACGGTGGTATGACGGAAGTGGTACAAAGACAATTTCAACTCAGTCGCAAGGAAGAATTTATTAAGTCTTTTGTGGCCGATGCGATCGGTAAAGTGGTACAACCTTTTCAGGATGATTGGCAGCAAGAAGAAGTTTTAGAAGCTAGTTGCGAGGATGATTGGTAAAGATCGAACCCGGGAGCAATAGGCAAAATTGTATAGTAATTGTTACAATCGTTTTGGGGTTCCACAAGGGCAAAAAAAAGATGCGACAGCAAGTTATCGACTGGTTAAAAGAAAACGTCAACGAACACCGTCTGCGACATATTCTCGGTGTGGAGACCATGTGTATTGATTTAGCTCGTCATCACGATCTCGATCCCGTCCAAGCAGGGCAAGCGGGATTACTACACGATCTGGCTAAATTTTTCAAGCCCAAAAAACTGCTAAAAATGGCGGAATCGGCGGGAATAGACGTGGATAATATCTGTTTATCCCATCCCCACTTACTCCACGCCGATGTGAGTGCAGTTGTCGCCCAAAAAGAATTTAACGTTACCGACGAGGAAATTCTCGAAGCAATTCGCAATCATACCCTCGGTAAACCCAATATGAGTGATCTTAGCTGTATAGTCTTTATTGCCGATGCCTTGGAACCCAATCGCGGCGATACACCCGAATTAAACGCCCTACGACAACTCAGCTATCAAAATCTCCATAAAAGCGTTCAACAAACCTGTGATTATTCCCTAAAATATCTTTTAAGTAGCCATTGTCCCATTCATCCCCGCACCGTGCTAACCCGCAACTGGGCGTTACAAATTGTTAAAGAACAACCAACAGAAACTAAAACCATTGATTAACATAATCTCAAGACTCGCTTAAAACCACCTCAGCCAAAGGATAACCACAACCTGAATGACCAATCCCACTGGAATTATTACCCCCGTCGCCGAAAATCTCAAGACCGAAAATTTTCTAGAGACAATTGTTACCGCTGCCGAAGACAAGAAAGCGGGGGACATCGCCATCCTGAAAGTCGCCGATATCTGTTATTTAACCGATTATTTTCTGATTATTACCGGCTATTCTACCACTCAAGTGCGAGCGATCGAGGATGCGATCGAAGCCGCTATGGAACTAGAATGGCAACAGTCTCCCCGACAAGTGGAAGGAAAAAGCGAAGGTAGCTGGATCCTGATGGATTATGGCGATATCATTGTCCATATCTTTTTACCAAAAGAGCGAGAATTTTATAATTTAGAAGCATTTTGGGGTCATGCCCAACGGATTCCTCTACCTAGCGACCATTTAGAGGAGTAGAATCCATGAAATCCTCCCTTGATTTCTGTCCCGTCCCGGAAGAACAGCAACCGGTTAACGAGTACGAACAATTAAAAGAATCTTGGTTTTTTCGTTGGGCGACGCTAGATGTAGCCTCTTATACAAAAAAAATTGTCTGGTTATGGTTATGGACATGGTTAATTGTCGGACCGATTGCCGCCGCTAGTTTTCCCCTCAAAAAAGCCCCTTTTCTCTTCTTCTGTGCGGGGATTTTTGGCTCGACAATTTTGGTAGGATTGGTGTTATTGCGCTTGTATTTAGGCTGGATCTACGTCTATGATCGCTTGCAATCGGAGAAAGTATTTTATGAAGAGTCGGGTTGGTACGATGGCCAAATCTGGACAAAAACCGCCGCCATTTTAACCCGCGATCGTTTAATCGTCTCCTATCAAATCCAGCCCATTCTCCAGCGTTTACAAAAAACCGCCCTGATTCTAGGGGCAATTGTCGCTATCAGTGGTCTTTTCTGGCTATTTTTCACTCACTAACCGCAACCAATCACCAATCTGAATGAATAGGGTAAAACGTTCACCAACCCACCGCTTAGAAATTCATCTCCTCCGGGAAGGTATTATTGAATCGGTTCATCATGTCGAGGCCGCTATTTGCGATGACCGCGGCCGGGTATTATCCACCGCCGGCAGCGCCGAAACTAGCGCCTTTATTCGTTCGGCCCTGAAACCTTTTCAAGCACTGGCTGTCATCAGTACCGGCACCCTCGAACGCTACGATCTCAACGATAAGGATCTAGCCATTATCTGTAGTTCTCACCAAGGCACAGTGGAACACGCCCGTCAAGTCTTTAATATTCTCTGGCGCGCCGATATCGATCCTAATGCCCTGCAATGTCCCCTCCCGGAAGGTAAACGCAGTCGCCTTCAGTACAATTGTTCTGGTAAGCACGCCGGGATGTTAGCGGTGTGTCAACAGCGCGGCTGGCCGTTAAATAGCTATCTGCGGCGCTCTAGTCAGATACAGAAGCTAATTCTCAGCAAAATTGCCGAACTATTGGGGATGCCGGGGGATGAATTAATCAGCGCCCACGATGACTGCGGCGCGCCCACCTATTCAATGCAGTTGGGGCAAATGGCCCATCTCTACGCCCAGTTAGCCTCTGGCAACCGTTTAGACTTAGAAAGAATCGTCCGGGCGATGACCTATCATCCCCGCATGGTAGCAGGAGAAGGGGCTTTTGATACGGAATTAATGCGGGCTAGTCAGGGGGAAATCGTCAGTAAAGCCGGGGCCGAAGGTATTCAATGTATTGGGCGCGTCGGTGAAGGTTTAGGATTAGCAATTAAAGCTTTAGATGGTTCCAAACGGGCTAAATATGCCGCCGCTTTGCAAATTCTCAAACAGTTAGGCTGGATTACTCCTAATGTGGCCGAATCTCTCTCGGAAAAATTCCTCAAAATCGGCAGTTATACCCGCTTGGAAGTGGTGGGAGAAATGGCTTTGTTATAAATAGTGGGTTGACAAAAGCGTAACACATCAAAAACTTTTCTTTTTGGTGTGTTAGGGCAGTATTTATAAGTAGCTGGTTATAATTAAATTAAAAATGGATTTTAAGTTCGATCCCCCCTGCCCCCCTTGATAAGGTAGGGTTGATTCATGAATCAACCCTACCCTTGATAACGGGGGTGTCTGATAATTTTTAACGCCTACCTACTTATCTTGATTTTTTTCCTCAAAAACTTAACTTCGGAGTACAATACAGATGACTAAATTAATTCAAGAAACTTTCGAGCAAATTGCACTGCTTTCTGAAGAACAACAAGATAGCCTGGCAACCTATCTAAAAAAACACCTAGCTGAATTTTTAGAAGAAGCGGAAAAAGAACGACGAATTGCAGAAGGGACTTATACCATAAGTGATTTTAACCAAAAAACTCAACAAGCTATTCAGAATATTGAAGAACAAAAAACCTTAACTGTTTGCAAGGATGAGGTTGAACTATATCGGCAGCTAGGAATTTATTGTCATTAATCTCTAGAGTCAGCGATTCCCTCTGTAGTCATGTTTTTGCTGGTTTTCTGCCCCGAAACCAGCTATAATGCTCGAAAGGTGAAAAGGGACTAAAAGCGCTGATTGAGTTAATCTGTGATGGTAAGGTGAGTCTGCGCTATCTAGTCTCGTCGGGGGCTTTGGCTACTGGGGTTGAGATAAACTAGATTTAATAACTGAAAATCCGGGGTAATCACTCATGTTACAATCCCTAAAAATTGAAGGCTTTCGCGGGTTTCAGAATTTTGAGATGGCCAATCTTGGTCGAATTAATCTCTTAGTGGGTAAAAATAATAGCGGTAAAACTTCTATTTTAGAAGCGATTCAGTTTTTGTATGCTCAGAATAATATAGATATATTTCTTGAAACTATTAGCTATAGAGGTGAGTTTGGTTGGTCAGAAAGTAATCTACCTAGTCGCACTAAAGTTTTTGAAATTTGTCATTTATTTCCTGGGCATGAAATCATCCCAAGTAAAAAAATTATCATCAGTGGATATGGCAAATCCTATCTAGCAAGTGTTACCATTTCTGTTGAAAGCATTCCTATACAACTATCTTTATTTTCAGACAAAAATGATGATATAAATCAAAATAATGATAACAATTTCGACAATGAGGAATGGGGTAAACTTATTTTAAGTATTGGATGGATTGGCTCACAAAAACCTATTGAACTGGAACTTCTTGCCAACGGTACTCTTGCCAGAGATTCTATAAGAAGAATAGCTAGTTTAAGCAGAATTTCCCATAAAATAGGTATTGATAATAAAATTAAATTGAAGTTCTTAACACCATTTTCTCTAACAAGTTCTGACATGACAGCACTTTTTGATAACATTGTTCTCTCTCCTTTAGAAGATTTAATTATTGAATCTTTGAAAATTATTGAGCCAAAAATTGAAAGGATAGCCAGTGTTGGTTCTGGCAAGTATTTAACTTCAAATAACCTAGGTGTTAGAGGTGGGTTTTTAATCAAAATTAAAAATCATGATCAACCTATACCTATTGGCAGTTTAGGCGATGGATTTTGGCGAATGTTAGGATTAGTTTTAGCAATGGTTAATCTGGACAATGGAATTTTATTAGTTGATGAAATTGATAGCGGATTGCATTTTACTGTCATGACTGATATGTGGAAAGTAGTCTGGGAAACCGCCAAAAAACTCAATATTCAGGTATTTGCTACCACTCACAGCCGCGATTGTTGGCAAAGTTTAGCCGAATTAATTACCGAAGAAAAAATTACCGATAACGAGATTACTATTCAAAGGATAGATAGGGAAAAAAGCCAATCTGTAATCTTTGATCCAGAAGAAATTGTTATTGCTGCTACAAGTAATCTTGAGGTGCGGTAACAATGCCTAAAATAGAGACAAAAAAGTTATTAGTGGAAGGTGCAGAGGAATTGAGAGTTATTCCCGAATTAATGGCAGCAAATGGAGTTACTTGGAATAGAGGGGAAGAACCATTGAATATCATAAATTGTGATGGTGTTGAAAATTTAGGCTCTTCGTTACTTGTTATGGTTCGATAGGGGGGCATAAATCGACTGAATCCTTATCTGGCAAAAGATTTAATTGATTAGTTCGCTCTAGAGCAAAAACAATTGACAAAAATCGCTAAATGCCTTTCTATATAAGGGTTACATCCCTTATAACCCCCGTCCATTGCATAACACAAACCGAAGAGCCAGAATCTCTAAAAGTGCATTGTTAAAGTATGATAGTTAAAGAGTATCGGTACAGACCCCTATGAACCCCCTCATCGCTCGTCTGAATTTTGTTTCTCCTGGCCTCGATGATGTCCGCAAGGCCAGGGATAAAGGACAAAGTTTAAGCGCCGCTAATCTGGAAGGTATCGATTTAAGTCAAATGGACTTGAAAAACACCGATTTTACGGGGGCAATCCTCTTAGGGGCCAATTTAGCTGGGGCTAATCTCACCGGGGCGAATTTAGAGGCCGCGGATTTACGCCGGGCCAATCTGCGCAGCAGCGATCTCCGGGGGGCCAATTTACGAGACACTTTACTATATCGTGCGATCCTCTGTGGGGCTAATTTGCAGGGTGCTGACTTAACTGGTGCGAAAATTTCCCTCTCTCTCTACGACGGGACAACTGGCTGGCCAGAAGGCTATGATTATAAGAGTTCGGGAGCAATCGGGCCAAAAGCCAATTTAACTGGTGCTTATCTTAATAATGCTAATCTTAGATTTGCCGACCTCAGTGGTGCTAATCTCCGGGGAGCTTATTTAAGCGGGGCCGACTTAACCGGAGCAAATCTGGCAGCAGCGGCCTTAAGTGGAGCTAACTTGCAAAGAGCGTCCTTAACCGGGGCTTTTTTGCGTGACGCTCGTTTGGTTGGGGTCGAGTTACAGTTTGCGGATCTGCGGGGTGCCGACTTAACCGGTGCAATTCTAGAACAGATCCAGAATCTAGGAGGGGCCGATTTCAGTCAGGTGGAAGGATTGAGCGATTTAGAGCGCTCTTATCTCTGTGGTCGTTCCTCCCGGGAGTTAGGAACTTGGAACCCCTACACCCGCTCCAATACTGGCCAGAGTTTAGGCTGTTTACTGCGTTAGAGTTGGCCTCTTTGACCGACCACCGACTCCCCAATCATAATAAATCCTGTTTAAAAAGTATAGGAGAGTGAGGAGCACCGGAGCAGGGAGAAACAATCCATAACTTGGCAGTTAATCGGACTATTAAAAACGGATTTAGTATTACCAGACAATTTAGCGGCTTTTCTCCTCAACACTTAAATTAATCGTTACGCGGGGGTTTATTGGTCTGAGAACCCGCCGGAACGACCTTGGAGGTGGGGGGGATACCTTTGAGGGAAATGAGGGTATTCATCACCGTTTTTGCCACAGGAGCGGCAACAGTGGAGCCAAAAGTATTGGCACCCTTGGGTTCATCCACCACCACCAAAACCACATAACGGGGCGATTCGATCGGTAAAATCGCGACAAAACTGGTAATTTTGGCGTTAGGTAGATAACCCCCCGTCGGACTAGCTTTTTGTGCGGTTCCCGTTTTGCCTCCGATGCGATAACCGGGGATTTGGGCTGCTACCCCCGTCCCCTTGCTGACGACGGTTTCCATCATTTCCACCACTTGCCGGGCCACGGTGGGAGAAAAGACTTTTTTGCTGGGATAACCGGGCCGCCAGTGCAAACGGCCGCGGTCGTCGGCTAATCCTTTGATCACATGGGGAGTTACTAAGGTGCCACCATTGGCCAGCGCACCGTGCAACTGTACTAATTTTAAAGGCGTTAGGGATAAACCTTGACCAAAGGAAGCGGTGGCCGATTCAATGGCATTATCCAGAAATTCTTGTTCGGGTTTGAGATATCCTGCCACTTCTCCGGGTAAATCTACGCCAACCCTTTGATTTATTTCCAATCCTAATAAACTTTTATAGAAATCAACTCGCCCCATTTTTTGGGCAATTTGCACCATGGCCACGTTACTAGAGGTTTGCAGAACTCTGGCCATATCTAGCGCCCCATAACCCTGTTTAGAGGCATTTTTAATCGTCCAGGGGCCGACAGTAATTGCCCCCGGATCATTGACTACCGTACTAGCTTTAATTGCCCCCGCTTCCATGGCCAGGGCGATAATAATTGGTTTAAAAGTTGACCCCGGTTCGTACTGATCAGCTACGGTCCAATTTTTAAATAGAGCCACATTGGCTTTATAGTATTCGTTGGGGTTAAAAGTTGGCTCACAAACTAGGGCTAAAAGAGAACCGTCAAGGGAGTCCATGACGATGACGGCTCCCCGTTTAGCATTAAATTTTTTTAGCTGTTCTCGTAGGGCCGTCCTGGCGGCTCTTTGTAGTTTTAAATCGAGGGTTACTTCTAACTGTAATTCATCAAATTGAAAGATACCATCGGGAACAAAAGCGGGTAAAATTCGCCCGTCTCCCATGCGTCTTGTATTGACAGAAAAAGGATCTCTTTCTAATAACTGACTGGAACCTCTCTCTAATCCTGCTTGACCACGATGTTCTTTATCTACATAGCCAATCACGTCGGCTGCCACATCGTCTTGGGGATAATAACGAGCGTACTTTTCCTCTAATTCTACACCGTCAAGAGATAATTGTTTTAAGCCCCTAGCCACGGATTCGGTTAATTGATTGGCTAAACGAATTCCTGTTTCTTTTTCTTTAAATCTTTGAATGAGTTGATTAGTAGGAATATTTAATAAAGGAGCTAATTTATCAGCCACTTCTGCCGGCGGAATAGCAAACAGTTTTGGGTGTACATAAAGAGTATAAATCAAGCGATCGGTCGCCAAAACATTACCATTACTATCGACGATCGCCCGTCGGGGAATATAGGGTCTAATACTGGTGGTTTGCTGTTTTCTGGCTCTTTTTTGCAATTCATGTGCTTGTACTATTTGTAATTGGTACAATCGCCAACCTAACCCCAAAATACCCATGACTAAAATCAACCACACCACCACCAATCGCCCGTTACTCAAAGGCAAATTTTTTAACTGTTTTTGCTGTTTTTTGGCGTTTAAATAGGACTTTCTGTCCCGGAGCCTGCCAGAGGGCGATCGAGTTTTTTTACCTCTAAATCTGGGTCTTTTTGTGTCAGTCATGAGAAGTATCTTTCAGTTATCAGTAAACAGTAATCAGTGAACAGTAAGCAGTAACCAGTGAGCAGTAATCAGTGAGCAGTGATCAGTAAACAGTAATCAGTAAACAGTAAAAAGTACACTTAAAAACTCACATCTGATAACTGTTAACTTACCCACTGATAAGCTGTTAAGCATTTAAATTGCTTGTTGAGACGAGGCAAGAGGCAAGAGGCAAGAGGCAACAGTAAAGGGATTGGGGGAGATTCGGCTAATCTTAAGAATAAGCGCTTTAAATGCGTCTTAGCTTAACTGATAAGTGGGTGGGTGGAATTAAATATAAGATGAACGTAGGTTGGGTTGAAGCATGAAACCCAACGCCCGATTATGTTACGCTACCGCTAACCCATCCTACACATAATTGTGCCTCCCCACTTAACTGATAACTGCTAACTGTTAACTTCCCCACTGATAACTGTTAACTGTTAACTGATAACTGTTAATAGGCACTTCTCGGTCGAGAATTGACGGTAGATTGGGGTTGAGAAGCGGGGGCAGGTTTCAGGTTCGGGGCAGATTTACGCTGTAAAAAGATAGTTTGGAAGGGTTGAGGATGAGTTAATCCGGTTTCGGGTTTTTCTGCTTGTTGAGCTAGTTGATGTTTAAGGGTTTCATTGGTGGCCAAAAGATGGCGCTCGTGACGTTGCAGTGTTTCCAGTTTACCAAATTCTTTGTCCCAAACCTTGGGAATATATACCGTCCAAGCATATATTCCCAGAGTCGAACCCAACAGACAAAAAGTAATCACGGCCACTATTCTTTCTAGGAGGCAAAGGGAACGTAATTGACGGGAGGCTAACTGTTTTTGTGTCGGGGCCACGGGAACTCTCGCCACCGATTTAGTCGTCGGTTTGACGGTGGGAGTCGGGGAGGATTGAGTAACTGGTTTAGTAGTGGGGTTGGGGGAAGTTACCCGCGACTGGGGACGACGTTGACTCCCTTGGCTTTTTTGGCGAGAAACGGGAACGGGAATATAGGACTTATGGGCAGCAGACATGATTTTCTCTCAATATTTCTAGCTAGTTGTCGTTGTCAAAAATTAAGTTTCTAAAATCAGGAGTCGGTCATCAGGAGTCGGTCGTCAGTGGTTCGTGTTATGCAATGGACGGGGTGATCAGGGATTTGTCAATTGTTTTCCCTCTAGAACGAACTAATCAATTAAGTCTTTTGCCAGATAAGAATTTAGTCGATTTATGCCATCCGATCGAACCATGCCAAGTAACGAAGAACCGTATTTAATTGATCACTGTTGCCTTTTTTCCTTTTTACTTTTTCCTTTAAAATCACTGTTCTAGTTCTAGACGTAAACGATATAAAATAGTTTGCGGATGAACTTGAGCGAGAATTTGATTGATCACCGTACTCGGTCCGGATGCCCCCCAACTACAACCGCGTTCTAGATAGATTTTAGCGGCTTTCCCGATGATATAGGTTCCATAAGCGGCAATTGCTCCCTGTAAGAGAGCGGTGCTACCGTAGAGGGTTAAAGAGGTGGGATTTTCAAAAATACTCGCCGCTGCCGCTGCCGTTTTGCCCAAACCGATAATCACAGTGCCGAGGATTTCCCCCACCAGCAACCCCGCACTACTCAAAAGTAGAGTCCGCCAGAGTTGACCAGCTTGGTGACTGGTAATCGGCAAGCCGTACAAACGAGCTAAAGCCCGAACTAGAGTTAAATCGACGATTGAAGCCCCTAGTAGGTCTAAAATAGCGATCGGATTGGCCGCAATCGCTAAAGCCTTATATTTCGCGTATTGCCAGATAATTTCCTCCGCTTGACTGTCCCGGAGTTCTAGGGTTTTTCTAGCGATATTTTCCTCCGCTTCTTGCCCTTGCACTAAAGCATTTAAGGCCAGCAGCGAGCGCCCTTCCCGATTTAAAATCGTTAAGAGTTTATCTTGCAGCTCCTCAATTTGGGGGGGAGGGGTTTCCCACTCAGTCACCACGCGCCCATCGGGGTATTCCACCCGGACGGGAATCGGTTGCGGTTCGGCGGCTACCATAACTATCTCATCGCTAGTTAACAAATCTTCTAACGTTTTTTCGTCCCGATTGGTTCCTAATCTCTGTAACTGCTGAAAAATCTGGCGGCGATCAGCTTCCGGATAGAGATCAATCTTATTAAACACCAAAATGAGCGGTTTTTTGGCCCGGCGCAATTCTGCCAAGGACTCGTATTCAGTGCGGGTAATATCCCCCGCGACGATAAATAAAATTAAATCGGCACTTTTAGCGACTTCTCTGGCCATATTCGCCCGCGCTTCCCCTTCAATCTCATCCAATCCGGGGGTATCGATTAATTCTATCTGAATTTTACCCGTGGCTGGTGTCCAACGCACCGATCGCGGCCAGCGTGTCACCCCGTGCAGGGGTCCGGTTGCCAGGACTTTTTGACCGACTAAAGCGTTTACCACCGAGGATTTACCGCGACTGACTAACCCGAAGGCTGCCACCCGAATCACTGTTTCATCCAGTTTATCCAAGGCCGATTTTAGGGACTGCAAATCCTCTTTAACGGCGGCCTGAAGTTGGGGATCGGGGGGATAATTCCAATGGCGGCGAAAACTGGCATACCAAGTTAAAGCCTGTTGTAAACTAGCTTTAGCCTGATTGTAATGAGTTTCCTCGAGCGATGGGGTCTTGGTCACGGTTGATTTTTTTACTGTTTATTGATGCTGCTGCCTTTATTGTAGAGTTTCGGGGCGGTAACTGAGACGCGGTTATTTGGGGTTAGGGGAAGACTTTTCAGTGATCAGTGAACAGTAACCAGTAATCAGTGAAAAGAAACTAGGGAAGTTTTCCACTAAAACCCCAACACCTAACATCCTACTCCGCCAATCCCAATTGCCCCAATAGCTGAAGGATAGTTTTTCCGGTTACGGGATCTCGCCAATCGGGGGCAATTTCCGCCAGGGGAAGCAGCACGAAGGCCCGTTCTCGGCAGCGGGGATGGGGTATCTTTAATTCGGGCGTTTCTAAGATCAGGTCATCATAAAATATTAAGTCTAAATCGAGGGTACGCGGTCCCCATCTTTCCCGTCGGACTCTCCCGAATAACTGCTCGATTTCTAATAATTTATGCAGTAAATCTAAGGGCGATAAATCCACTTGCACAATGGCGCCACCGTTGAGATAATCCGGCTGAGGCGGCCCGACGGCCGCGGTTTGATACCATTGGGAATGAGCTTCTAGTTTAATTCCTTTGACTCGCTCTAATTCCCCTAAAGCTTGCCCTAAAATTGTCGCTGAATCTCCTAAATTACTGCCCAGAGCGATCGCTGCCCGTTTCATCCACATCCTTCCTCAACAATAATCTCGGCTAATTCCCCCGTCGCTCCCAAAGATTTACCTAAAAATATATTGACATTTGGATGCTTTTGTGATACTTCAAAAACTTGGGCTTCGATCGCAGCGGTAATTCCACCAGTAAAGAGGAAATAGGGCAGTATAGCGATTTTTTGGCTACCTTTAGCAATTAAACTCTTGATTTGTTGGGGTAAACTCGGTTCTATCGACCAATAAGCTGTAATTGCCCCAGAAAACGCCGCTAGATTTTCCACTTCCCGATTACCCCCGGGGCGACGACTACCGTGGGACAGTAAAATGCGATCTTGGTGGCTTAAATCGGCAAATTGTCGGGATAACAGCGATTTTATGCCCTGATAACTGCCTAAATGGGGCTTTAACTCTAGCTTAATCGGCGATCGCACTTTGGCCACGGCTGCGGGAATATCTTCTTTAACGTGAACCCCCGACAGGAGAAACAGGGGGATAATCTGCAACCGGTTACATCCTTGGCTTTGTGCTTGTTGGGCAAAAGCTTCTATTTGTTGATGGAGAGGTGTTATCGCTAATTCTAGGGCGGCAGTCCCTACTAATACCCGATTATCTGCTTCTAGAACCGCTATAGGTGGACTAAACTCCGATTTACTCGCCAATCTTTCGGCGGGTTGACTGATTTTTTCTTGAACTAAGGCTGCTAATCGTGTCACCGCCATGGCTGGACGCGGATCGCGACTACCGTGGAAAACCAATAAGTAGGCTGAGGAGGTCTTCAAAGAAATCTTGCCAAAATAGTTTAGTTTTTAGCCTAATACATTTTGTCTTCCTTTAGGCATCAATGCCCCTGATATTCTCAATTTAGCTGGTAAGCGGGAAAACGTCCCCACTAGCCCCAAGTGCTACCATTTTACGGGATGTAAAGTGTGAGCAAATCAGCCCGCCAGCTTGAGTTAGCCTAGATATTGAGATATAATTGCTATTGACAGAAACTGCCAGAGGTATATTTGTATTATGCGGGTAATTAGCCGTCGAATACTTCGCGATTTCTGTATGACCAACGCTAATTCCTGCGAGTCTCTCTATGATTGGTATAGAGTCGCTAGTAAAGCGGCATGGCAAAATCTAATCGATGTGCAAGCCACTTATAAAAGTGCTGAATCTGTTGGTAATTTCACTGTTTTTAACATTAAAGGAAATCACTATCGTCTAATTGTAGATCTAGTTTATAACCGACAGACTATCTATATTAAATATATTCTTACCCACGCCGAGTACGATAAAGAAAATTGGAAAAATGATGCTTACTTTTAATTCTAAAACCTATGGAGAATTACTCGCTCACTATCAACCAAAAGCAATCACCACAGAGGCGGAAAACGAGCGAGCGATCGCAATTGCTCAAGAGTTGGAACATCGCTCGGAACTTAGTTTAGAGGAGGAAGCTTTACTGGAGTTATTGATTAGTTTGATCGAAAGGTTCGAGGCAGATAATTATCCAATTCCTGACAGAAATCCTTTAGCAACTTTACGGCATCTTATAGAAGCTAACGAGATAGAATATCCAGAGCTAATTACTATTTTGGGTTCCCCTGATGCGGTGCAGCAAATAATTAATGGACAACGCAGCATCAATCAGTCAGAAGCTAGGTCTTTGGGAGCATATTTTCGGGTTGATGCCAGTTTATTTACTTGATAAGTAACTAAGGAAAATTAATTACACATCTCAAGGGAAATTAATTTGGCACGACTACTTAACGAATTATTGCGATCGCTTGCCAGGAACTAATTTTCAGCGATAATCTAAAGTCAGAGTCCATCGGGAGATAAGATCATGAACTTTCGTCTAGTTCTATTTTCAGGCCTTGTTACCGCTTTAGTCGGGGCAGGTATCGGTTATGGCATTAGCCGCATTGAACGCAATCCCAGCCAAGTCAACTATAAAAATCCCTATAACTATCAAATCATCTATGGACGTTATTTTGCCGGTGCCGGGGCAGCCCTGGGCTTCTGTGTGGGCGCGGGTTTGCAAATGGTCAAAGAACTCAAAGAAGCCAGAGATAGAGAAATGGGCATCCTAGATGATGGCTCAGAATTCTAGTCTTTTGGGGCTAATTCCTCAAGAATGACGAATTGAACGTGATTAATCGCTAAATCGCCGATGGGAACTTGG
The DNA here is from genome assembly GCF_020246425.1 of Microcystis sp. M079S1. NCBI lineage: Bacteria > Bacillati > Cyanobacteriota > Cyanophyceae > Chroococcales > Microcystaceae > Microcystis > Microcystis sp. M079S1. The sequence goes on along the minus strand of NZ_JADBSZ010000027.1, from coordinate 10,000 downwards.
GTTTTTAACACCGGTTGTCCTTCACTGAGCATTCGTTCAAAGGGGATATCTTTGGCAATTTCCGTGTGATACCAAGCTAAACCCATAAAGAAACGATTGGGATAGGGACCACCTTCAAAGATATCATCGGGATTGGACTCCATGGGAACCCAACCGATAGAGGGGAGATAAAATTCCATCCAGACGTGATTGTAATCTGGTTCGAGGGGTAAATTACGTTCGAGGGGATGGGGTGGGCATTTATAACGTCCTACCGTGCGACAGGCAATACCATTGAGACGACACAAAGCCAATAATAAACCCACATATTCGCCACAGGAACCCACTCCGCGCCGCAGGGCAATATCGGGGGTGTCGATGTTGGGTTTGATGCCGTAGGAAAGCTGATCATAGACGTAGTTACGAATACTATAAACTTTTCTGAGTAGATTGGTTTCCCGACCAGTCGCTTCTTGGGCAGCATTGAGGATAATTTCTGTATTCATAGCCAGATCATCATTATCGATCAAATAGCGATCGGGAAAATCGGCGGGTAAGGGGGGTAAATCTTCGCAATCTTTGGGAGTAATTTGGTATTTAATTCCCCACACTTCTAAGACCACTTTCCAACCAAAAATATGACGTTGTTTGGCGGTTATTTGCTTGAACTTAAATACTGCCACCCGCTGCCCGTCTTGAATTTCTTCAGTAAAAGGCAATCCCACCGCTTCGACGCTGCGAATTTTTTGCCGCGGTGTTTCTAGGGGTAAAGCGATGCGCCATTCCACATCTTTTAGTTCGATATTATATAGAGGTTCCAATTCCTCGACGTAGGATAATTCAATCAGATAACCGTTAGAAAGGGTGTATTTTTTAGCGGGATCGTAGTGAAAATATAGAGGATGGACAAAAGTACGCGGACGATAACTAAGTTCGTAAACCTGTTCGGAATTGGGATTATCGCGGATAAAGGGTTCTTGGAAAGCATAGGCCACATATAAGATATCCTTGCCACTGTTCGCATCGCGATAAAATGCTAATCCCGTCGGTGATTCAAAAGGAGTTATCATGCTAAAAAGCTGTTCTCCCGTGGCGCGATCAAGACAGTAAACCGTTTGTTCTAGGGTATCCGTTAACCAAAGTTCTTCCCCGCGAATGGTGATATTTTCGATGCCGATACCCGGCGCGTACAAACGAGTAATTTCCTGTCCCGATTGGCGATCAAATATAAAGATTTGTCCAGAACGTTGACAAGTGACATAAATTGTGTTAGCAGTTACGGCGACTCCGTTAGCGGTGTAGGGAAGACGGGTAAAAAATTTCGGGGTAAAATCTTCGAGAGTGCAGCAGTAGAGATTTTCGCGGGTAGTAAACCAGAGGTTATTTTGATCATCGATTGCCAATCCCGTCGTCCCGACGAATTCTTGCCAGCGATGGGAATTAATTACGGTTGTATGACCAGTATCGAGGGCAATTTGGTATAAATAGCCGTTTTTTGCGTCGATAGCGATTAATTTGTCATCTTGAAATACAATTCCGTGCAGGGCCGTGGCGCTAATCGGGCGAATCGTTTGACGATGGGAGGGAAGACTGGCAGGATCGAAAATCATAGGAGGAAGCGAAAAGGGAGAGCGTTTTTAAGTGAATAAAACAGCAATTCTTCCCACGATAGCAAATTTTATCGCCCTTGAATGCTCGTAATGAACTCTAATTCCGAAAAAAATGTCAAGAATTGTCACCTATAGTCCCTCTCATACCCTTGTACCTACCTACGAGTGTTTCAATCGTTGCAGTTATTGTAATTTTCGCAGGGATTTAGGCACTGATGGCTGGTTAAGTCTAGACAAGGCCAAAGAGATTTTAACTGCTTTGCAGGGTTCGGAAATTACGGAAATTTTAATTCTTAGCGGCGAAGTTCATCCTTTAGCAGCCAATCGAGAGTCATGGTTTCGGCATATTTATAATTTAGCAGCATTGGCTTTAAATATGGGTTTTTATCCCCATACCAATGCAGGTATTTTAACTTTTGCCGAGATGGAAAAACTGAAAAATGTCAATCTATCTATGGGCATAATGTTAGAACAAATGACGGTGACTTTATTAGATACCGTCCATCGTCATGCCCCCAGTAAAGTGCCATCCCTGCGCTTAGAGCAGTTACAATGGGCGGGAGAATTAGGAATTCCTTTTACCACGGGTTTATTATTAGGAATTGGTGAAACAGAATGCGATCGCTTAGTAACCTTAGAAACTATTGCCACTATTCATCAACGTTGGGGACATATTCAAGAAGTGATCCTACAACCCTACAATCCGGGCAAAAGGGAACAGTGGCAAAATAATCCTTTTGATCTGCAAAAATTACCCGATCTGGTTAGACAAGCTAGGGAAATTTTGCCCCCAGATATTGTCATTCAAATTCCCCCGAATTTAGTACCCGATCCTCTTTTTCTCTTGGATTGTTTAGCGGCAGGAGCGCGGGATTTAGGCGGTATTGGCATTATCGATGAAGTTAATCCCGATTACCTCCATTTACACCCCGATAAATTAAAGGAATTTTTAGCAGTTTATGGCTGGGAATTAAAGCCGCGTCTGCCAGTTTATCAGTAAACATTAATCAGGGAAAAGATAGCACTGTTAATGCCATTTAACACTCCTTACTTAATACCCCTTAATTGATTATTATTCATTCTTAATTCTCCTGACGGCCGACGACCGAGGCTGCATCTCATTTTTGTACATCTACCAATTGGGATTTTGACGGGGAAACTCTCGGCTAAGATCGGGCATTACTTCCGAATTTTATCACTCAATCCAAGCTTTTGGGGGGTTCTACCCCCCAAACCCCCCGTTGGGGGCGTGGCGCCGCCCCCAAACCCCCCGCGCATTAGTTTTTCGGTGGGATGCTTACACGCAGCTGCTGATACATTTGTAATTATCTATAGCGTTTCCTGTTCGCAAGAGGTACATTATCGATGTTGAAAAGCTTAATTAGCAAAGGTTTAACTGTGCCACACAGGTGTGAGAACCGCTATAAGAGTTACTGATAATTGCTGACTGTCGGTATTCCTGCAAATGTGAGATGCACCGACGACCGACTCCTAACCCTAACAACAATTTTTGATTTTTACCAGAGGTCTTATGATTCCCTCAAGCGAGCGCTACTGGCTCAAAAATGCTCATATTCCCGTTTCCCTGCTAGAAAATGAGAGTTTCTCTCCCCAAACCTCCGAGGGATTAACCTTAGTTAATCTGGAAATTAATGACGGTTACATTAATCGCATCACCTCAACAATCCCCCCCGAAGATAATATTCCCGTTATTGACCTCGAAAAAAAGATTGTTTTTCCTTGTTTTATCGATATGCACACCCATCTCGATAAAGGTCATAGTTGGCATCGTTGTCCTAACCATGATGGCACTTTTGACAGTGCCTTAAAAATGGCCCTAGAGGATTCCCGACGGGAGTGGCGCTTAGAGGATGTGTATCGTCGCATGGAATTCGGCGTTAAATGCAGTTATGCCCACGGAACCGCCGCTATTCGCACCCATATCGACTCTTTTGGTCAACAGGCACAGATTAGCTTAACTGCTTTGGGAGAATTGCAACGACAATGGGCCGGTAAAATCACCCTGCAAGCGGTTTCTCTAGTTTCCCTTGACTACTATCAAACCTCCGAGGGAGCGGCCTTAGCCGATAAAATTGCCGAATTTGGAGGCATATTAGGGGGAGTAGCCTACACAAATCCCGATTTACAGGCACAAATTGATATTACCTTCAAATTAGCCCAAGAAAGGGGTTTAAATCTCGATTTTCATCTGGATGAAAACGGCGATTCCGATTCTACCTGTTTAGCAGCGATCGCGCGTACTGCTATCAAAGAGCAATTTTCTGGACAAATCATCTGTGGTCACTGTTGCAGTTTAGCGGTACAATCCCCTGAAATAATCCAAGAAACTTTAAATTTAGTCAAAAATGCGGGCATTGCTATCGTTAGCTTGCCGATGTGCAATCTCTACCTACAGGATCGTCAAGAGGAAAAAACCCCCTTTTGGCGCGGGACAACTAAGATAAAAGAGATGAAAAAAGCGGGAATTCCGGTTGCTTTTGCCAGTGATAACTGTCGCGATCCCTTTTATGGTTTTGGGGATCACGATGGTTTAGAAGTCTTTACCCAAGCGGTGCGGATTGCCCATCTCGACACACCCTACGCTGACTGGGTAAATAGTGTCACCCTCACCCCAGCCAATCTGCTCGGATTGCCCCATTTAGGGCGCATTAAGACGGGTCTAGAGGCAAATTTGTTAATTTTCAAGGCTCGCTACTTTAGCGAGCTATTATCGCGACCACAGTGGGATCGTCTCGTGATTCGGCGCGGGTTGAGCATCGATACTACTCTCCCCGATTACCAAGAGTTAGATGATTTAGTTCTAGGAATTGAGCAACTCCTGTAGGGGTTTGACAAAAACCACCGATTCTAGGTTGATAGCACCGTAAATATGGGGAAAGGTCTCTTTTTCTAGATGAACGTAGGTTGGGTTGAAGCATGAAACCCAACGCCCGCTCATGTTACGCTACCGCTAACCCATCCTACAAATAATTGTGCATCCCTACTTAGGAATTGAGCAACTCCTCTAGGGGTTTGACAAAAACTACCGATTCTAGGTTGATAGCACCGTAAATATGGGGAAAGGTCTCTTTTTCTAGCTCTAGAGTGGCATTTTCTGGGTTAGGATGTTGGGGCTGCTCCCATTTGACTGGGGCCTGCAATTGTTCGAGAGAAATGGCTAAAACCAGCAAGTCTGGCTGATTTTGATAAAAAGCGTCCACAACTTTCGGAATTTGTTCTAAGGTAGAGCAATGGATAAATCCCTCATTTTTTAGGGAATACGCCCGATATTCCCCCATTTCACGAGCTATTTGCCAACCTCTTTCTGTAGTGATGTGATAGATCATCGGTTCGCCTCCTACTGTAACCTTATTCCTAATTTTAGGATATAGCCTGAAGCTGTCAGCAGCCCTCAATTCTCTTAAACTAGGGGTCAGGGAATCAAAGACAAGAAATTTGTCCGACCAATTACCAGAAAAAAATTGCCGATAACGTCCTCAAAATCTCTTGATAGTCTCCTTTTACCTGATATTAACCATTTCCCTTTAAAATGAGCTTACCGAGCCAGTAACTGCAAAAATCTATGCTAGATAAAATATTTACTCCCAATCCCTACGCTGAAAAACCCGCGCCGCTGCGTCCTCGCAAGGGGGTAATTATCGGTGTTGGTCAGGTGGGGATGGCCTGCGCTTACTCGATGTTAATTCAAGACTGTTTTGATGAATTAATTCTGCAAGATATCGCCACGGATAAAGTCGAAGGGGAAGTGATGGATTTAAGGCACGGAATGCCTTTTATTGAACCCACAGACTTGAAAATGGGAACCGTGGCCGATGTGGGACAAAATGCCGATGTGGTGATTATTACTGCCGGGGCTGCCCAAAAAGAGGGAGAAACCAGATTACATCTCCTTGAGCGAAATGTGGCGATTTTTCGCCGTATTCTGGAGGATGTGGCTGTTTACTGCCCCAGTGCTTTGATTTTGGTGGTGAGTAATCCCGTCGATATCATGACCTATGTTACCCTGAAAATCACCAATTTTCCGCCTTCTAGGGTGATTGGTTCGGGTACGGTGCTAGATTCTGGCCGTTTACGCTCTCTTTTATCCACCCAACTCCATGTAGATGCGCGTAACGTCCACGCTTATATTATCGGTGAACACGGGGATAGTGAGCTTGCTGTCTGGAGTTCGGCTAATATCGGAGGAGCAAGGTTACTCGAAGGAGATTGGCAGGATTTAAGCGCAGCCGACCAAGAAAGCTTAACAGAAATTTTTCTTCAGGTTAAAAACGCCGCCTATGAAATTATCAAACGCAAGGGTTATACTAGCTATGCGATCGGTTTAGCTACCACAGATATCGTTAAAGCGATTTTACGTTCCCAAGAAAGAATTCTCACTATTAGCACTCTCCTCGATGGTCAATACGGTCTCAAAGATGTGTGTTTAAGTATTCCCTCGGTGGTTAACGAGAAAGGAGTGATTAAAACCCTGAATCTTGCTCTTAGTCCCAGAGAAACGGAACAGTTACATAATTCGGCCAAAATCATGCGCGATTTAATCGATCAACTCAAAATTTAACTTAGGGTTGGCTGAATAAATCTAAAAACATTGTTGGCTAAGATTTTTAGATTTTTTTGCCCTCAAAAAGTGCCAGACATAAGAGCGATCGGTGGCAAAATTTTGGCACTTTTTCCCCGAAAATTAGGTAATTGTGGGGTGGACTGAAGAATTAGTGCTAGACTTCCCGAAAAGTCTATTTTATTGCAGCTTGTTGTTAGGAATCTACTTAAAAGAGTTTGTTTAATCTGGCTAATACGCTTTTGGTTATGATACGCAGAAAAGTTCTGGCGATGGTGCTAAAATGGGGTGATATGCCGAGAGTTTTTACATATCGTTACTCTGAGGATTGTTATTCGGAAATTTTCTGTATAATAAATGGTTAGACTTATTTATAATTGAGATGGAAGAAAGAAAATTATGGGATGGCTAATTCTATTAATTGTCATAACGGCACTTACTTTAACTATTATTGTTTTTATTAGTCCTCACTTTGTTTCTAGTAAAGGTTCCGATGTATCAAAGCAAAAATACTCTTATCAAATTCGTGGAACATTACTAACTCCATCTGAAATTAAGTTCTATCATGCTCTAAAGCAGGCAGTAGGGGATGATTTCATCATTTTCAGCAAGGTTCGTGTTGCCGATGTTCTTACCCCTGAAAATGGGTTAAACAAAAGTCATTGGCAGCGTGCTTTCAATAAAATTTCAGCGAAACATTTTGATTTTGTTTTATGTAATCTAGAAGACTTAACAGTTGAAGCTGTTATCGAACTAGACGATAAGAGTCATCAAAAGTCTGGTCGTACTGATCGAGATAACTTCTTGAATCAGGCAGCTCAATCATCAGCACTAAAAATGTTGCGATTTGCAGTCAAGCCCTCATATTCTATCTCGGAGATAAAATCTAAAATCCTCTGATTTTATCACGAATGGAAAATGGAAGTCTATCAACTCACGTTTCAAGTATTTGAAGAAGGCAGCGTAGCCGCTCTGGTAGGGTGCGTTAATGAAATGTAACGCACATATTTTTTCTCTAGTCAAACTATTTTTGACTAATCTCGAATGCTAAGTCGTATCTGTAAAAACAAACATCAAAGGCAAAAAAGAAGTTCATCTGTCCTAGTATTAGCGGCGCATATTTATCTTGTGTCCAAGCAAAGGCTAAATCTACGGCGGGGAATTGCTCAACAGTAGCTTTAACAACCAATGCACGAGCTTCAAATCTAGCTAAATTACCTCCTAATGGCAGAGATAGTCTTTGATTTTCCCAGACTGCACCTAAAGCTAAACCCATTTCATAGGGCAACACATTAACACTAGAACCAGTATCCAAGAGACCCGAAACATTCAAGGATTGACTTTGATAAGTTAATGTCAATGGTAAATAAGGAAGCGCACTTAATGCCCCAAGACTAGAATCTACCTCGGTGAAAGCAAATCTTACCTTATTAGCCATGAGTCAATTCTTGTTTCTCTTTTAATGCTTGAGCAAGAATGGCGGCAGCCTCAAAAGAGTCATGTAAACCTTGTCTAGGGAGATCATCTTGAATAGACATCGGTACAATACCAGAATCCTTGAGCAACTCGGCTACAAGAAAGTTAAGTAATAAGAGCTTATCGGAGTAAGACAATTGCTTTAGCAGGGGCGCAAATTGAGTAGTTGTCAGCATGGATTCAAGAAAGTTACGGATTTTGACTTTCTGCACTTTGTCTGAGTATAACACCACCTTTGCGCTAATCCCTGCCCCAAAAGCAGGCTAACTTTGCCGTTGGACAGAAATCACAGAAATGTTCAATCTAATCTTTATGGTTCTTCGGTTTGTGTCAGTGCGATGCCGAAGGCACTGCGTAGCAGTACGCCGCTCTGGTAGTTAATGAAATGTAACGCACCTCTTTTTTCTCTAGTCAAACTATTAGAGCCAGTCTTAGGTTAAGTTGCCGAAAAAACATCTAGCCGACGATGCCTCTAGCGACTAGATGCCATGATCAAGTCATGTCTGTCCCTGACTAAAATAGAATTAGCGATTTCCCTAAGAGACCTAATTCCATGACGATTATCACTCTTTCACGTTATGTCACCAGAAACAATGAGATTTTAGGTGGAGAGCCAATTATTGAAGGCACTCGCACATCTATTCGCGCAATCGTCGGTCTGTGGCGATTAGGTGTGATGCCAGAGGAAATTCCAACTCATTTACCTCATTTGACCTTAGCACAAGTGTTCGATGCCTTGAGTTTTTATTTGGATCATCAAGCAGAAATTAACGAGTACATTGAACGTAACCAAGTCCCCGATGAGTTGGTGCATCCTTCTGTAAAGGCAGCTTTGGGTAAGCTATGAGCATATTTGCTTCGCTTTACATGGACGAAGATATGTCGGCGTTAGTTGCAACACTTCTGCGTTCTCGTGGTTTAGATGTCACCACTGTTCCTGAGCAGTCAACTTTGGGCAAAACTGACAGCGAACAATTAGAATTTGCAGCTTCTTTAGGTAGATGTCTTGTCACCCACAACCGAGTTGATTTTGAACGATTGCATCTTCAATTCATAGAGGAAGGCAGAGAACATTGTGGAATTATTGTTGTCCCTCAGAAAACTGCCTACGAGGTCGTGCAACGGGTTGGTGTTTTAGTCAACACGTTGACTGTTGATAGTATTAATAATCAGTTACTATACGCATGATTTCTCCGCAAACTTACACTCTAAGCACAAGCCAGCTAACACGATGAAGCGGCGATGTTCTAGTTCATTCATCACCGCTGACCATTGCTGTTAGACAGAAATCCCAGAAATGTTCAATCTAATCTTTATAGTTCTTCGGTTTGTGTTAGGCCATCGACGGGGTTATAACAGCAAACCCTAATTAGCGATAAAATGGCTGTGATCTTCAAATTTGACCTGTTATATGACTAATCGCTTAGAAGTTGAGTCGGCTATTAAGCAACTGCCAGAAAGTGAAGTCCGCGCTCTGGCAAACTGGCTTCAAGACTATCTTGATGAGATGTGGGATAGACAAATTTAAGCGGACCTAGCATCGGGAAAATTAGATCGCCTCATCGCTCAGGCGGAAGAGGATATGGCAACCAACAACGTCAGAGATCTCGATTTACCATTAATCATGGATGAACCGATAGATATTGAAGTAGTTCGCACTGAAGCACTAAGAAAGCTGGGTAGAAATATAGTTAATTTTTCAAAGATTGAAGGTATTTTAAAGTATCTACTTTCAGTTACTCAGATCGAGGGATTATCAACATCAACTCGTAACCGGTTCGTTGACAATTATGAGAGATTTCGTAAGCACACATTAGGTATGCTAGTTGGGAAATTCCATGACACTGTGCTAGTTGATGATAGTCAGTCTGAAGCTCAACCAGACTCTTCTGAGCCAGGTATGTCTTTGTCACTTAAGGTTTCCTATAGTGACTCAGATTTCTTAAATGCTCAGAAACAGGCTCTCTTAGACATTGTGGCGGAACGAAACAAGCTGATTCATCAAGATTTAGCGCCACTGGATACTAGCTCTATAGAAGACTATTACAAGTTAATCAGTCTTTTAGATGAACAAAACCCTCGATTATTAGCTCATCTTAAAGAGCTTGGGTCGATGCTAACCTCATTTATATCTTTAATCGAAAATTTGGGTTAAAACCCCGTCGTTTTACGACGGCTTTTCTTGATCTTTAATAGAGCATCTGAGAACTTCCAGTGGCGCACCTCTCAGTTATCAGTTATCAGTTATCAGTGGGTAAGTTATCAGTTATCAGATGTGAGTTTTTAAGTGTGCAGTATTAAATAGAAGTTTCCTACTGTCTTTTTACTGATTACTGATTACTGATTACTGATTACT
>NZ_JADBSZ010000269.1:0-59242 GCF_020246425.1 Microcystis sp. M079S1 | reverse complement strand
TCAGTCATATTTTTTGACAATGAATATTCAGTATAAGTAGTCTGGAGATAAGTTTAGACCAATCTTCCATTATACTCTACTTTGCGTCGAAACATCACAGACTTAAGATTAGGACAATTCCTGCGCCACAAGCTAAAAACAAAGAAAGATTCTTTTCCTCGAAACTTAACCTGTGCGACTAAATCGCTTTCATGCCTTTCTCCTTCCGTGACATCGGTAAATACTTCTTTGTCTAAAAAAGTAATCGAGTCCCTATCTAAATAATCCATTACTTGAGGAAAAAATAACTCGATAAATTCGACAAAAAAGGTGGAGATTAACTCCTTAAATAAGCGATCATGGTCAATATTATTAGTCATGTAATATCATCTTAACTAATCTGAGCGGTGAATGACTGCCAGAAAATAACAACTTTTTGATTCTAACAAGTTTAAGGTTACTTTGTCTCCTGATACTAAATCTGGTTATTAAAGACTGATTATTTATTCCCCTTTTTGCATGAGGCATGAGTAGAAAACGGGTTTCTCCGAGAAACCCGTTTTCTGTGCGTTACTCAGTAATTACTACCAAAAGCTACCGTTTAGTTAATGTTAGTTTCGCTTCTTTGCGGGGGAGATTAGGAGAATAAATAAAGGCAATCTCCTGACTCCTGAATACTGACTCCTGACTCCTGAATACTGATTACTGAATACTGATTACTGATTACTGTTTACTGATTACTGAAAAGTCCCGCTAATCTTTAGATAAATTGCGAGAAACATACCAAGTAAAACCACCGCCGACAACTGCCATAACTGCTAAAGCTAATAGTACCGGTCGGAGTCCGAATTGAGTTTCGGCGATACCCGCGACAGCTAAGGGTAAAGAGAGGGCAATATTAACGGCATTGTTTTCTAAACCAAAGACTTTACCGCGCATTTCGGGGGGTGTATCTGCCTGTAGGGTAGTTTGCATGGGAACCCCGACTAAAGCGGCAAAAATCCCTAATAAAGCCGTCATAGCGAAGGCTAAAATTAAACTCTTTGTGGCTAGAGATAAACCGATTAAAGCTGTCGCCATACCCAGGGAACCCCAGAGACTTAATTGGGTGTGGGAGAATTTTTGGCCCCAATAACCCAAAGTAATCGCACTAACTGCCATTCCTGCACCACAGGAGGCTAATAAAAAGCCGAATTGAGAAGCTTTTAACCCGGGTAGTTTTTCCGCCATACTGACGGCTAATACCGATAGAGCAGCAAAAATACAGAATAAGATGACTAATTGAATCAGGGCGTTACGAACTTTATGATTTTTGTTGAGGTAACGAATGCCGTCGCGGATATCTTCCCAAACATGGGGCTGTTCTGCGGTAGGAATGACATATTTTTCGTTAGTTCGCAGGATAATTAGAATTAAACCGGCAATTATATAAAAAGCACCGACAATCATCACTTTGCCAATATCAAATTGTCCGGCTCTCGTGCCGAAAATGCTATCGGCAAAAGCTAATACCGGTTCACCGATGGCAAAACCGATAATTAATACCGCCATGGTGGTTAAAGTGTTGAGGGAATTAGCGGGTAGAAGATGACGACGTTTTACCACTAATGGCAGGGTAGATTGTTCGGCGGGGGCAAAAAATTGGGTTAAGGTGGAGACAAGAAAAGTAATGACTAACAACAGGAAAAAACCGAAGGGTAAATTAAATTCTCCTTGTAGCCGGTAATGCCAATTTCTTAAACCTTCCGGCAGCCAACCGAGGGGAACGGCTAAAGTTTGCTCGCGCACTAACCATAATAATAGGGGAATGAGGAGGACAAAAGCCCCGCGTAAAAGGTTAGAAATAACTAAAACTTGTTTTTTTAACCATCTATCAACATATACACCCGCCACCGAACCCACTAACACCGCCGGAATTGTATTAGCAATCATTATCGCCGATACCCAGCCACTAATCGACTGATCGGCTTTTTGGTAATGGGTGGCAATTAGGGAGATCATCAGGACTAAATAGAATTTATCCGCTAATTGGGAAAAAATTCCCCCCGCCCAGAGAGTGAGAAAGCGCGGGTTTTTTAGCACTGGGGCAAAACCCTGACTAGGATTGGATTTGGGCGCACGTTTAGGCAAGCGGTTCATGGTTTCTGCGTCGGATTGCCTCGGTGAGGAATCGGAAGAATTAAAAATAGGAGTGGAGGAGTCGCTAGAATTAGCGTCGCTAGTTTCTGAGTCAAACAGTTGCATTATGATAACTTTTACTATCTGTTTAAAATTCTAAGGGAGATAAACCCTCAACTAATGCCGAGGAGCGAAAAGTTTTTCCCAGATGATATTGAGTATAGCGGCGCAGCAGGCGATCGAGGTTAATCCAAGCTAGTTCTGAGGTAAGGTTTTCTTCTGGGGGAAAATCTGTTTTTCCTAGGCATTGCAGTAATTGCAGTTCTTGCAACGTCAGTTTACTATCGATTTTGGGCGGGTTGATTGTTTCTGTGAGGGCAGCTAGATCTATTATTCCCCCTGCCTCGAAACTAAATCCTAGGCAATTGTCCCCAATTAAAGCTTTTCCCGTCAACAGGCAGTTATGGACTTGCGGCACTAAGCCGGCAATTATTAAGAAATGAAAAATTGCTTGACAAAGATAGGGAAGTATGTATTGATTCTCGTCGAGGACTTCAATTCTGGCCAGATGGCCGCAGATTAATTCGTATAATTCCCTCTGGGGTTGTTCGCTCAGAGCGATCGCCAAAACCAGTTCGCAGAGGTATTGGCTAACGGTGAGTTTGGCGAGATTTTGACTTAATTTGGGATAAGATTCGATAGTTTCGGCTTGCACGACCTTATCTAGGGATTTTCCTGCGACTATTAACAGATTATTGACCACAAATAGTTCACTTCTACCCCGCAGGGAAGATTTATACTTGCGCGCACCGGGAGCGATGGCTCTAATTAAACCATATTCGGCGGTCAAAATAGTTAAGAGGCGATCGGCCTCTCCGAAGGCCATTCCTTGCAGATTGATTCCAGTAGCTTGATAGGTACGAGACATCATTGATAGCAGTTATCTTAATGGTGAGGTACGAAGTTTTCGGTTTGGGGAGACTCCGAGACGACTCCCTCTAAACCCTACACCCTACACCCTGCCCCCAGGAAAAACTTTTTCGGCAACCCTAGCTAATTGTCTTCCCAAAGAGACTTGATCTAATCACCAAGCAAAAGTGAATCAGTCAGGACTATGGGGGAGATGCTATGGAGGTTAGCGGACTCGAACCGCTGACATCCTGCTTGCAAAGCAGGCGCTCTACCAACTGAGCTAAACCCCCGATCTGGTTTTTGAGACACTCTCGTTATTATAACCTATAGTGAAAAATATTACAAGTAAATTTTCCCCTTGCCTGCCATGTCTTATCTAGTCGCCACTTTTTACCAGTTTGTGGCTTTGTCAGATTATCGTCAAAAACAGCCAGAAATACAAAAATACTGCCAAGAAAGAGGAATTAAAGGAACTATTCTTCTGGCAGCCGAGGGGATTAACGCAACGATCGCTGGGAACAGTCTAGCGATCGCCGAGGTGATTAGTTGGTTAAAAACCGATACTCGTTTAGCTAATCTAGAGGTGAAAGAGTCTGTTTGTGATTATTTGCCCTTTCAACGCTTAAAAATTCGCTTAAAAAAGGAAATTGTGACTTTTGGTCAACCCAAGGCTAATCCTCTCGAAAAAACAGGAATTCATCTCAAAACTGAAGAGTGGAACCAATTGCTGAAAGAGCCGGACGTGGTAGTTATCGATACTCGTAATAATTATGAAGTGGCGCTCGGTACTTTTGCGGGATCGCTTAACCCAGAAATCCAGCATTTTCGCCAATTTCCTGAGTATATTTACGACAATTTTGATCGTATTAACAATAAGAAAATAGCTCTTTTTTGTACGGGGGGAATTCGCTGTGAAAAGGCGGCAGCTTTTTTATTAAATCAAGGCTTTTCTCAAGTTTATCAGCTAGAGGGAGGTATTTTGAAATACTTGGAAGAAGTTAGTCCCGATCAGAGTCTTTGGCAAGGAGAATGTTTTGTTTTCGATCAAAGAGTGGCACTAACAGCTAATTTAGAGGTAGGACATTATGAAATGTGTCCCGCTTGCGGTCATCCCATCGATGAAAAAGATAAACAATCCCCCAATTACCAAGCGGGAATATCTTGTCCCTATTGTAGTTGATTTTATCCTATCGTCCTGCTCCCATCTCCCTACTTTTCTAGGTTCTGGTTACTTTTTTTTGCGGATTTGTGTACCAGAAATCATGTCATGAAGGGCGCGTTTTTTCTTTGTCCAGGCTGCCAGTAAAAAGCCCAAATATAAGGGAGCAGTGGAGATAAATTTTAGTAAGTAGCGGCGATTGGCTCTTGCAAAAGATATGCGTCGGCCTTGGCTATCGGTGACGGATAAATCAAAAAACATTTTACCAATAGTGGCTTTAAAAAGATATTCTAAGAAAACATAATATAACCATTTAATCACTATTCCTAAACCGAGAGCAGTCAGGATGGCAATATGTTCGTGAGTAAAGTTAATTTTGGCTTGAATATTATAGATAATTGCTGCTACAAATAAAGCAACCCCGATAATTGTTGTTCCAGCTGCACTTAATCCTGCTGCATAGTAAACCCAGATTTCTTTGGCTATATCAAAATCAAGGTTTAAATCTTGAAAAATTGACCATTGTTGTAAGCGAAAACAGATATAACCACCTAATAAAGCGGCGATAATAAGAACGATAAAAGAATCAATTAAAGAGGCTTTTAACCGGAGCCAAAACCCAGCATAACTGGGAGAAATTGCAGCGATTAAAGAAATAATTGCAGGATTGGGAATAGCAATAATTTTAGGTTTTTCAGGAGAAGAATTTTTAGTTTTTTTAGGTTGATGGGGATTGGCTTTAATATCGGTAATAATTTTTAGCAAAGTTTTGGTGTCTTTAGGTCGATCAATAGGTTTTTCTGCCATTAAATTATCGATAAAATCTGCTAATCGAGAAGGGATTTTTGGGGCATATTTACGCCAGTTAAATTCATTAGTATTAATATTATAAATTTTCGGGTCACTGGGTTCTTTACCAGTTAACAAAAAGACGAAAGTTTTGCCCAAAGCATAAAAGTCTGATTGGGGGACAGAGTGACCAAGAGATTGTTCAGTAGGAGCATATCCGGGAGTATAAATTCCTGTATTTTTGCCTCCTGCTAGGACGGTTTTAGTGACTTGTCGCGCCGCTCCAAAATCAATTAAAACTAATTGACCATCGGGTTTTAAGATAATATTAGAGGGTTTGATGTCGCGATGATAGAATTTATGTTTGTGAACCTCGTGGAGAATATTAGCTAACTGAGTTAACCAATCCAAAGCGAGATTATAATCAATCGGTTTAAATCCTCTTTGTTTTTGATATTCTTCTAAGTCAATACCAGCAATTTTCTCCATAACTAAACAGTGTAAAGCAGTTTGACTCTCCCGGGGATGATAAATAAAATAGTTTTCTCCTTTGGGAATACCGGGGTGATTTAATTGTTTTAAAAGATTGGCTTCCTGTTGAAATAAATCAATAGCTTTGCTGGAATCGTAGGTAAGAACTTTTAATACCTTGGGTATTTTATGTTCATCTATCACTTCATAGGTATTACCAAATCCACCCTTGGCACTCAATAAATTTGTGACTCGATATTTACCATTTAAAAGCAAGTCGGAACCACAGGATTGACAGTAACGACTCTCCTTGATACTTTTCGGTTTAGGACAATGAGGATTAATGCAAAAACTCATGGATTTTATTGGTAGAGTACAAAATAAACTTGATGATTAAAATATCCACTGATATATTTAAGGTTTATTGCCAAGAAAAAAGCCGCGCAATCCCAAAGTAACCACGGCACTTAAAAAAGCTACAACCATGGGGATAATCAGGGATTTAAACCCTTTCAAGTCCGCAATATCTTTAACTAGGATTGCATAACTATCTTCGACTTTTTCCAGTCGTTTATCCATCGCTTCGACTTTCTGATCAAGAGTTTTAATATCTCCCTTGATTTCTGTGACTTCCACCTTTAAATCATTAACATCTTTTTGGAGAGTGTCAAATTTTTGATTAACATCTTTTTGGAGACTGTCAAATTTGTGATCCATATCTCTTTGGAGATTGTCGATTTTCTGATTAACATCTCTTTGGAGGGTGTCGATTTTACTCTCGATCCTTGTCAGGACAGATTCGAGAGAATAGGTAACGGTTTCGCTAGTTTGTGTCATCATTAAAAACCTCTTGAAAATAACTACTTTCTTGAAATAAAAAATCAAGGTTTATTGCCAAGAAAAAAGCCGCGCAATCCCAAAGTGACCACGGCACTTAAAAAAGCTACAACCATGGGGATAATCAGAGATTTAAACCCTTTCAAGTCCGCAATATCTTTAACTAGGATTGCATAACTATCTTCGACTTTTTCCAGTCGTTTATCCATTGTTTCGACTTTCTGATCAAGAGTTTTAATATCTCCTTTGATTTCTGTGACTTCCACCTTTAAATCATTAACATCTTTTTGGAGACTGTCAAATTTTTGATTAACATCTTTTTGGAGACTGTCAAATTTTTGATTAACATCTTTTTGGAGACTGTCGATTTTCTGATCCACATCTCTTTGGAGACTGTCAAATTTTTGATCCATATCTCTTTGGAGATTGTCAAATTTTTGATCCATATCTCTTTGGAGCGAGTCAATTTTCTGATTAACATCTCTTTGGAGATTGTCGATTTTACTCTCGATCCTTGTCAGGACAGATTCGAGAGAATAGGTAACGGTTTCGCTAGTTTGTGTCATCATTAAAACCCTCTGGTCGATATAGCCAAATATAATTAGGTTATGCTGAAACAGTTTTTCGTGGGGGTGGGGTGTCGGGTGTGGGGTTTTAGCCATTTTCAGGTGGTCAATTACCCAATGTTCAGGGAAAAAGTACCTGAATTTTCCCCCCTGATCACTCCAATGGCTGGCACTTTTTGATTTCAAAAAAGCCTAAAGATATTATCCAACAAAGTTTTTAGATTTATTCAGCCAGCCCTAATTATTCCCCTATTGCCTATTGCTAGGAGCCAAGGACGATTTTGCTACCGGAAAATTTTCAATTGTGGCCAGAGATCGATCGTGGTAATTTAAGAAAGCGATCGGGGAACTCTAACAGGGAAGATCCCGACCCTAGCCTGGGAGTGTCTGTTTAACTGTCTGTCCTATGTACAAGTCTATTACTGTTTTAACGCTGCTGACGGGAATTATTGCCGTTGATGTGGTTTTTGCTCAATCCACTGTTAATCTTCCCATCACAGTTAAACGGGGAGAATCCTACGAAGGATTATTGACTAGAGCATCGCAATTAGCAGAGAAAACTATCATCAGTCGTTTTAATCAACAACAGGGTCTTAATAAAATTGATTTATTGATAACCGCCGAAAAATCAGGTGCGATCGCACCTCTCCTCTCGGTGAAGGTATCCCGTCAAGATTGGTTTGGCAACCCTAATATTCAACGCTGGGGGAATGTTTTTCCCTTTGGCAAAGATCTCCTCGGTTTTAGCTCTCCCGCACCCGTCGTCACCCCGAAAAGTCCCCCCGCTGCCGTTAATCCCACGCCATCTCCAGCACCATCTCCCAGTGCTACCACTCCTCCCCCTGCTTTACCCTTCGAGGATGAGCCGAATAATGCTCCCCCAATCCCCATTCCTAACCAAAGATTAACCATCCAGCTAATCGTTAATCGATAGGAAAAGGAGAGGCTTTCGGCAGATATATTGACTTTTAAGTGGCAAAACGGGGCTGAAACCAGTCTAGGGGGAAAATATCATCTTCTTGGGCGGTTTCTGTCCAACCGGTGACGCTCTCAAAACAAGTCCCCGTCAAGTTAGCACCCCTCAAGTCCGCTCCCTGTAGATTTACCTCTTGTAAACGCGCTCCCGCTAGATTAGCAGCCGCTAAATTAGCCCCGCGTAAATCACTACCCGTCAGACGTGCCTCGCTAAAATTAGCCCTTTCTAAATTAGCCCCCTGAAAGTCCACCTCTTTAAGAAAAGAGCCGCTAAAATTGGCTTCCCTTGCGGAAATCTGACGACATTTAGTGCCACTTAACCGCGCTTCCTGCAAATTAGCCCAATTGAGATTGACTTTATCTAGGGTTGCCTCCAAGAGATTAACTAAGTATAAATTCGCCCCGCATAAATTCGCCCCGCATAAATTCGCCCCCCGGAGATTAGCATGGGAAAGATCCGCCCCACTTAATCGCGAGTTACGCAGGTTTGCCTGTACCATAAAGGCCCCGGTGAGATTAGCTTTGGTTAAGTCCGCTTCCACTAATTGCGCTTGACTTAATTTGGCATAGGTTAAATTCGCCCAATTCAAACTCGCTCCCCGCAGATTTGATTTAGTCAGAAAAGAGCGGCTCAAATTAGTTCCGCGCAAATTGGCCGCAGCAAAATTGACAGCGATTAGAGTCACTTGTTGTAGATCTAGACTCATCAAGTCAATGCCTAAAAAATCCCGCTCTCCTTGTTCGTAGAGTCTTAGTAACTGATTAACTTTCATCTCCCTTCTTCTACTTCTAAGATGGTGGTTAAGAAGTAATCAACAAAAGCACCTAAAAACTTTGTCCGATAACTAACTCAGCTTTTAGATGAGAAATTTACGAGGCTCTCTTTTGAGTTTATGTAAAGTTTTTTATCGATTTTTTAAGAGAAGATAACCCGAACAGCAAGTTAATTTTAATCATAGTTAAGTAGCTTGGCTAAAAAAGTTTGACTGGTTTTTCCAATTCTACCCCAGTCCATCGGGTAATTAGTATCTGAAACTACTCTTGTTAAAAAACTTATCTATTGTTTAAACTCGATTATATTTAGGGCTTGCTGAAAAAGTTTGTTGGTGGGGTTAGGAGTCAGGAGTCAGTAGCCGGTCGTCAGTAGCCGGTCGTCAGTAGCCGGTCGTTTCAGGCTTTGTTGCCCTCTTTTTTGTACCAGTTTATGTACTACAAGAAGGATAATGCCAGGTTTTTGAAGGTCTTAATCCTATTTTCGCAGCACTAACATCGGATTTTAACAGGTCAAAAGCCTTATTTTAAAAGGGTTTTACCATTATTCAGCCAGCCCTATTTAACCCAGCCAATTCTCCCTATTTTCTCGGATCAGGGCGGTAGAGCCGAGAGGACTTTCAGGGTATTTTTACCCAAATCATCCTAAATCTGGTTATTAAAGACTGATTATTCATTGCCCCTTTTGCCTATTGCCTATTGCTTTTTGCCTGTCCTGATATATAGCCTATACTCAACGGATTTAGTATCAATAGAGACGTTGCCCAGCAACGTCTCTACAAAAGTGGTATTTAATCAAGCTACTCAGAAACAGACAGAGGGGAAACCTTTTGGGCTTGAGCGAGATAGTACCATCCCGACGGGACAAATACCAGTGCGCTTAGGGTGGTTCCGATCACCCCGATGGAAATACAGAGAGCGAGGGGTTCCCAAAAAGCGCCGCCGTAGAGAAATAATGGCACAAATCCCGTCACGGTGGTTAAGGTAGTGGTGAGAATGTGACGGGTGGAAGCAATGACCACTTCCCGGATTGCCTTTCGTTGGCGTTGAAGATGGGGGGGTAAAGCTTGTAAAGCCGCTACCACGACAATAGAATCATTAACGGAAACCCCAACTAAGCCGATAGTGCCTAAAATCGACATGAATCCTAGGGGATATTCAAATAACCAGAGGGAAAATAAGGCTAGTCCAATTGAACTAATACCGACGACAGTAACTAGAGCAGCAAGACGGAAGGAGTTAAAAGAAAGAACAAGGGTTGATAGCATTAGAATCGCCAAGACTCCCACACTAGCAATTAGATTAGCCACAGCCGTATCTCTTTCTTCTTCCTCTCCGCCAAATTCGAGCCGATACCCTGCCGGAAGGGAAAATTTGCCCGATTCTAAGTTTTGGCGAAATTCGTCTAAAACCGTTGCAGCGATCGCATCAGCTTGAACATAGGCCTTCACCGTATTAATTCGCTTGCCATTTCGTCGAGGAATCGTGGCTAATTCGGGGAGAAAATCAAATTCTGCCACGGAGGAAAGGGAAATATTCGCCCGTTCAGCAGTGGCGGAGTTACCGAGAATATTTAAAGAGGCAATTTCTGGCAGTTGCTCGCGATCGCGATTACCGACTCGGACTCGCACGGGTAATTCTTCCGTTGCTTCTAAAATCGAGCCACCCACAGAACCTTCTAAAAGGTTATCCAATTGGCTGGCGATCGCCGCATTATCCAAACCAATCAGTCGAGCTTTTTCTTCATTAATTTTTAAGGCTAATTTAGCTTGAATTTCACTTAAATCAGCAACAGAATAGGTTATTTCGGGTATTTTTGCCAGTTCTTCCCGTAAGGACTCGCCAATTTTCCTTAACATCTCCAATTCTGAGCCATAAACCCTAATTTCGATCGGGGCGCCCACCGGTGGACCCTGTTCTAGGGGGCTAACTAATACCCTTGCCATCGGTAGAGCTTGACTTAATTGTTTTTGTAAGGTTTCGATCAATTGGGGATCATCAGAAACTTGCCGAAGTTGAATCAATGCTTGGGCAAAATTAGGAGAGTCTTTAATGCCATCGGAGAGATTATAGTAGAAGGGGGGAGCATTACGCCCTAAAAACCAGTGAACTTCCGCAATTTCTCGATGATCTAGTAGTATTTTTGCAGCTTGAGCCACTTTTACCTGAGTTACTTCTAGGGTTGTGGTGGGGGCCAGTTCGATTTCTAGGGTTAACTGATCTCGTTCTGCCGGCGGAAAGAATTCTTCCGGGAGAGTGCCAGCGACAACAAAGCCAGTAATTGGGACAATCAAGCCAATAACCAGACCTAATACGGGAAAATAGAGAATTAACTTCAAAATTTGGCGATACAAACCCGTTAGGAGCGGTAAATTAATTCCCGTATCCCACCAATGGGTTTTTGTCTGGTGCGATCGATGAGTCAGTTGATATAAACGTAAACTGAGGACAGGAATAATCGTTAGGGACAAAATTAGAGAACTAACCAAGGCTAAGATCACTGTTTGGGCGATAGTACGCACGAATTCGCCAATGCCTCCTTGCAAAAGAGCGATCGGCATAAAAGACAAAATCGTGGTTAGGGTAGAAGCTAAGAGGGGAATCCCTAACTGTTTAACGGTTTCAGCAACAATATGTTGGTGAGCTATTCCCGTCCGTAGTCCTTTTTGCAGTTCATCGACAATCACAATAGCGTTATCGATCAAAAGTCCCAAAGCAATAACAATTCCTGTCACCGACATTTGATGTAGGGGGATTTGCCAGAGATTCATACCGGCAAAGACCATCAGGATCGATAAAGGCAAGGATAAACTCACCACCAAGGCGGACTGCCATCCCATCATCACAAAAGCTGTCCCCATGACACAGAGTAACCCTAGGATCATGTTGCTGAATAATCCATCGAGTCGGTTAGCCACATAACGATTTTGGGCAAAAATTATCTTGAGGCTAACACCTTGGGGGAGAGAGGGTCGAAACAGGTCTAACTTGGCCTGGGCCGCCGCTGTCCATTCGTCTATGCGTTGGCCCGATTCCATCATAGCCGCCACCACAATAGCGGGTTTACCGTTAATAATGGTTAGTTCTGGCGGTGGTTCTTGAATTCCCTTGGTAACTAGAGCGATATCTCCTAAACGGGTAAATTGTCCATCATTACTGTAACGAATCGGAATGGCTCGAATCCGAGAGAGTGATTCTAAACTGGTATCGACTTCCAATAATAAATTATTGCGATTACTGCGAAGTTGTCCGGCGGCGACCTTGGCATCACTGGTTTGAATTTGTTGGGCAACTTCGACGGCGGTTAGGCCCAGGGAGGATAATTTCACCGGATCGATTTCGACTAAAATTTCCTCGGCCGGAACCCCGACTAACTCGACCCTTTCGGTTCCCCAAAGGGCTTCTAATTCATCGAACAGTTCTTGGCCAAGTCGGCGTAAAATAGCGTAATTAGGAGCGGTATCTAGATCCCAAAGGATGGCAGTCAATAAACTAAAGGCTTTACTATATCCTTCTTCGTATAAGGGTCTTTGGGCTTCTGGGGGTAGTTCCGGGATGACATCGGTAATCCGATCGCGAATGCGTGACCAGACGGGATCCACATCAGTCACTTCATCTTTAAGTTCAATATTGACCGTGGAACGCCCTAATTCTGAGGAGGACTCAATCAGGCTAATTTCTTTGATGCTAGAGAGAGATTGTTCAATTTTTTCGGTCACTAGGGATTCGACCCGATAAGGACTGGCACCGGGTAAATTGGTGGTAATGGTGGCACCTCGATTAATTGTTTCGGGATCTTCCATGCGCGGCAAAATTTGAAAGGAAGACAATCCCCAGACAATAATCAGAATTAAGGTCAGAATTAGTAATCTAGGTTTACGTTCAAATAAGTTATTCATTGGAGATTATTAGGGATAATAAAGCTGATTAATGACCACTGACTACCAAATTTCCACCATTTGCCCGGGTACGATGCGGTGAACCCCTTCGACGATCACTCGATCACCGGAGGTGAGAGTCCCGCGCACCAACAAGCGATCGCCTTGAATCGCTAGAACTTCTAAATCTTGGCGTTTGACGGTAAATTGTCGAGGATTATCGGGATTAGCTTCTCCTAGAACATAGGAAGACCATAATCCTCTCGTGCCTTGTACTAAAGCTTCTGTGGGCAACCAATAGCCCGATTGTGGAACTGATTGAGATAATTCTAGGCTGACCACTTGCCCCGGAATCAGGCCCTGAGTCTGATTTAAACTTAAAATAACCGTGGCGGTACGGGTAGTTGGATCAATTTGGGGCAAGGTTGAAGTGACTTGTCCTGTTAATATTTTGTTACCAATTTTTAAACGATGTTTACTGCCAATTGGTAAGTTTTCGGACTGGTCAATGGGAACCCCTATACGCGCTTCCAGTTTATTACTTTCCACTAAACGAACGATCGGATTACTTGCAGAAACAACAGTGCCAATATTGACGTGAAGGAGGGCAATAGTGCCATCGTAGGGGGCTTGAAGTTGGCTTTTCTCAATCTCTAAGTTAATATTCTTCAGTTGGGCATCAAATTGGTCAATAACGGCTTTTTGCAGAGAAATCAATTCGGGACGAGTACCGGCCTTGAGTTCATCTAATTGACTTTGGGCTTCATCAATTCTCGCTTGTTGTGCATTAACATCTGTTTGCACTTCTTCGAGTTGTTCTCTAGTAATTGCCCCTTCTTGATACAATCCTAGCCGTCTTTGGTATTTAGATTGGGCTAAAGCTAATTGTTCCCTGAGATCTCGGACTTTTGCTTGGGCTGCAGCGATACTTTCTTTCCTGGAACCAGCTTGTAATTCTTGCAGTTTAGCCGTGGCTTGCGATCGCTGGGCGATGAGTTCTTGTTTTTGTGCTTCTAAATTGCGTGTATCCAGAGTAGCAATTAAAGTACCTCGGCGTACCTCTTGACCCTCTTGAACCAATAAACTAATTAATTGTCCCGAACGCTCAAATCCTAGTTCACTTGTCCGTTTAGCCACAATATTACCCGTATAACGGCGCGGTTCTTGGTGATGGGTGACAGGACTTAAAGTTAAGGTTCGCACAGGTAAGGCTGCCGTCTTGCTCTTATCGATTGCTAACGAAGCGGTTTCTTCTGAGGTGGTGGATTCAGAGGTGTTTTCTAAGAGGACATTACGCAGGGTAGGATAGGCAAAAACCGAGGTGGCCGCTAGGATCCCAGTAATAATTAATCGCCAGGGCAATCGCAGTTTTTTGATAGCAGTTTCTTGCTGTTTGGTGATGGGATTGGGGGAAGTCATAATCCAGTTCCAAATGAGTAGGGTTTAGTCAAAAGTAATAACAGATTAGCGAGGAAAGAACTATTTTTTGATGGCATAAGACCGGAGGACAAAAGCCGCTGCTAGGGATAATATACCGGCGGACAAAAAGGCAATTTGTACCCCCCAGGGGTTATCAGGAGTTTTCCCGAAAGAAAGGATTAATCCTGTTAGAAAAGACCCCGCACCTTGGCTAAATTGAATTAGGAGACCCCTGGTACCAAAAAATATTGCTTCTCGGCCGATTCCTTGTTGCTCCGCATCTTGATCGATTATGTCCGATAACATGGCATTCGGCAGACTAAAAAAGCTGGCTAGGGCTAAATTAGCGATGATCGAAAGGATTAACCAAGGAATCAAAGAATCTTGCCACCAAAAGCGACCACAGGCCATGGCAATCATACCCAGACCAACCCAGATTAAAGAACCTTGAAAAACCAGTTTTTTGCCATATTTTTGCGCTAAGGGTAAAACTAGGGTAAATCCAGCCAAGGCACTACCGACGATAATAGTATTAATCACGGCGGCAAAACTTACCTCTCGTTTGAGGAGAGCAATTACTAAAAAAGTCGGAATCACCGAGATAATACTAATCACCATCCACGCCAAGATCATGGTGATCATATAGATACAAAAAGTCCGATTAGTAAAAGCCGCCGTTAAGGTGGTTTTAAAGTTAGGATATTTCCCCTTAGAAGGACTATATTCTTCTTTTTCTAGCAAGGGCATAGCTAGAGTAATTAGCCCAATAAGACTAATAGCAATACCCATCCCATGAAAGCCATAACTATCAGTTAACCAAGGGGCAATAATCCCACCAATGGTGGCACCAACTAAACCAAAAATTCCGATTTGAGTTGATAATTTAACCCTTCCTTCTGGGCTTTTAGCGAGAGTAGGCAACCAGGCTAAATAGGGAACATGGTAGGATGCCATACCCACATAAAACACCCAAAGCATGGTGACTAAATAAATGAAGTAAGTGGTTTGATTTAAGTTATTAGGGGGATTAAACAACAGGATAAAACCACCAATTAAAGGGACTAAACTGGCCAGTATAAATGGTCTTCTTTTGCCCCAAGGACTCCAAAAGCGATCGGAAAAATAACCGATCACTGGCTGCACAAAAGCCCCAGCAATACGGCTAATCATTATCGCTATCCCCACTAAAGCAGAGGGCAATAAAATGGACAAGTTATAGTCATTGGGAATGCCCGGGTCGTAGCGATAAATTAGCATGGTTAGAAGGGCATTATTAACGATAAAGTTACCAAACCAACCAGTGATATACGGAAGATAATCTATTCGGAGATGTTGCCATTTGCTAGAAGTGCTAGAAGTCATTAGAATTGGGGGAGAGATGGGTAGTTAGCAGTAGATTGTTAGGCTTATTTAAAGAAATTCGTAGCGACCGGGTGAGAGAATGTGATTGGGATCCAAGCTGTCTTTAATTTTCTGGATTAAGCAACTATAATCGTCTTGGGCTACGGGTAAACTATTCATAGAGTGGGTACTAAGACGGTAGGGATAATAGCCTTGATTGATCAATTCTGCCAACATTTCATCGTGACAATTTAAGGCTTTTTGGTCTTCTCCTTCTAGCAATCGATCATAAAAAATGGCAGCATTGATGTTGATATTGCGCTCGGTAATACAGTTAATGCCGATATTGGGTTCATAACCATATTTTTGAGCGATGCTGCTGATAATATTGAGAGCATTTCTGAGATGATTTCCCAGAAAAGGAACAGCGGGAACACACCAAATCATGCCACAGGCATCCAGGTCTAAATTCAACCTATCGGTGGGGGGCGTTTTTTTGCGCCAATAGGCCATCTTCAGCACTTTTTCGGTAATCATTCCTCGTTGGGGATTTTTGTGATAAATTAAATCCACCTTGTCCTTAATTTCCACACCAGTAAATACTTTAAAAATGGGACTCATTTTGCTGGCCATTTTGAACTTATTTTCATCAAAAAACATAAGTTTATTGACAATTCCTTTCAAGGCTTTTTCAATTAGGTTTCTTTCGACTTTTCCCTGTTCTGGTGAAGCCGAATATAAAGCGCCTTCTCCTATCCAAACACCGCCGCCCCATTGATGACTTAATTGTTCTAACAAATCGGGGGGTAAAGGAGTTTTTTCTTGGCATTCCTGCCAGGGATATTGTTGTTGAATGGACAACATTCGGTAGTTATTATTAATGTGGAAGGTCGTTTTAATTACCCCTGCCATTTTCAGTTGACGTAGTTTATCGATCAATAACTCTAATTTATTTTCTTGATCGATGCTATAGAAAAAAGCCTGAAAATATTCAGGATAGGGCGTTAACCAAAAAGTCATTTTGGTGACGATTCCTAGGTTAGATTGGGTAAAAATTCCATCAAAATAAGGACCGACTCCCCAACGATTGACCGCCCCTATTTGGGAATTTTCAAAGCGATTAAATCCCGTATGAACACATTCACCGGTGGGCAAAACTACTTCCATTCCACAGACATGATTAAAGCGATCGCCCAAAGGTCCTTTGGCTTCACCTCGTTCGAGAATATTGCCAATAATACTAGAATCAGGAGTCGAACCGGTGACACTCATTAATAATTTATTGCCATTTTTCTGCAAAAAATCGTAGAGTTGTCGCTGAGTAACACCCGCTTCAATAGTTACATAAGCTAGGGTTTCATTATAATCCAAAATCTGATTTAATCGACTCAAATCCATTAAAACCGAACCGGTGCGGCTAGGAACTCGCGAACCATAACCCCAATTTTTACCCGTACTAATAGGATAGACAGGGGTTTGATAGCGATTAGCAATTTTTAGAGATTCTTGGACTTCTTGACGATTACCCGGGCGAATAATTGCCGGGATTTTAGCATGGGTTTCGTAGGTAGCGGTCTCGGCTTCTAGGCGTTTTTTGTTATCGGTGCTGACATATTCGGAGCCTAATAAATTTTCCCATTCTTGTAGAGCGTTAGTTAAATTGTCGCTAATAATATTTTCGGAAACAATTAGAGAGTCCATAGTATTTTTTTTCTCCTTGAAATTCAGGTATGAGGGGTAATTAAAGGGCCGTAGGGAACCGGCCCTGCTATCCGTGGCAATTAACTTTTAAGCGGTTGCTGTTTGCGAGAGAAAATTGCGCTAAAACTAGGAATAAAACGGGGAGTATTGGCGAAAACTGCTTGATAATTGGTGTCTTGACTCAAAGCTTCTTCTTCAGCTGGAATGCGTTGGATTAATAACCAAGCATTCAGGAGACTAAAGACTATAGATGTCAGATAAGCGGTATGAAACAGGGGAACCACCGCTAATTCCGTGATCATGGCCCACCAGTTAGGATGACGGATATATTGATAAATGCCATTGTCGATCACGGGTGTCTGAGGAACCGTGACCACCTGATGAATCCAGCGATCGCCTAAGGCTTCAATGGAGGCATAGCGGAGCTTTTGAGCTAAAAAGGTAGTAATTAGGGAAAATAAAGCCAATGCTGGAATAAAAGGTCGATCGAGCAGATAAACTTCCCCGATCATGCAAAGCATCCAGCTAGATTGGAAAATCTTGACGAATCCCACATAATTAGAACTATGCAGTTTGCCACCTTCCGCTAAGACTTTGGCCATATTCTGTTTACTCAGACGAGTAACGCGCACTCGTTGGACAATAATGTAACTAATCAGGGCAATGAAAACTATTTGGCTTAACATCCTTAAATATCCTTAGAATTGAACTAAAATGGCTTCTTGAGCAAATCCAGGCCCCATGGAAATTATTAATCCGTAGGAACCCGTGGGAGGATGGGGACGGGAGAGGGTTTCATCGAGAATGCAGAGGATAGTAGCAGAGGCAATATTGCCAATTTCCGCCAAAATATCCCAACTAACCTGTAGAATATCCGGTTCTAACTGGAATTCTTCAACTATTGCATCGAGAATCTTTGGACCTCCCGGATGCACCATCCAACAGACAATTTCCTCGAGGGAAACTCCTATTTTTTCCAGTAAAGATGTCACCGCTTTTCTCACCCCACCCTTGACGTAATCAGAGACTTCTGGGCGAAGAATTTGGCGAAAACCGTAGTCTGTTAAAGGTAATGCCATTAAATGCTCTGTGTGGGGCATTAACAGCGATTGAGTGCCGATAATCTTCAGTTTTGCTTTACCTTGCTTGACTAAGGGATGTTCATCTCCCGCTAAGAGAACAGTACCGACTCCATCACCAAATAAAGCCGCTACCACAAGGGTCATAATGATATTGCTATATTGAGAGGGATCTTCGGGTAATTGTCCCAATAATTCCGTTAAATCGCTATGAATTGACCCTTGCCAAAGGCCAGAGGAGGGATCGGTGGTAAACAAGATCGCTGCTTCGGTGGGATGTCCTTGCAGATAATCGTTTACTCTGGCTAATCCTTGGGCGCCCCCCAAACAGCCGACACCCGATAACGCTTGCCGCTTGATATCGAGGGAAAAATCTAGACGATTGAGGAGTAAACTTTCTAGGGAAGGAACGGAAGGAAGAACAGTAACGGAGGTAACTAGGGAGATTTCTTTAGGAGAAAGAGCGGCTTTTTTGAGCAAATTAGTTACTGTCGATGTTACTAAATCCATAGTTAGATCGACCATTTGACGAAAGGGTTGGGCGATTCCGGGAGGATTATCGGCATCGAATTCATCTAGGGGAATGGTGAAGTATCGCCCTTGAATTTTGACATTACTGAAAAAACGATGAATTTGTTCTAAATCAAAAAAGGTTTGTTCCTGGAAGTCGAGATGATTTTCTCGGCAATAATCTTGAAGAAGATTAGCACAATGATTTCTGATATTGACTTCTAGAACCTCTTGGGAATAGTAATGTTCTGGAAAACCGGTAGCTGTCTCAATAATGTAGGGCATTGGAGTTAAGATAGAGGGATTTCAGGGGGTTAATTATGGTGGGAGATTTAAGCCAGTAATCGGCGAGCTAATCCTTGGGCTTCGCGTATATAACCCAATTTGTCAATCACTAAGGAGTGAGTACCGCTATGGTGTTTATTGTCGGCACTTAAATTGGCACTAATTTGACGTTTTAGCTTTTCAAATTTATAGACAAACCGGGATTTTTTATCCTGAGCTTGTAGATAAGCGGCCACTAAATTACTTTGTTCTTCAAATACTCGCCAGTGGGTGCCAGTGGGATGAACCATTCCGATGACAAACAGGTTATTTTCCTCTGGGTGAAAAACATTCATATAGAGGTTAGGCTGGGTGGTTCCTTCTTGCCAATTTAAATCAGATTTGTCAATAAAAGAAAATTCAATTTTGTAACCAGTGGCGTAGATAATCAGATCAATTTCTTCTGTACTGCCATCGGCAAAAATAACTTTCTTTCCGTCTAATTCTTGGATATTAGGCTTATGGGTGACATCTCCATGCACATAATAACGATAGATTTGTTGGTCACTGTTGGGAATAATTAGACCGTTACTTTTACAATCTGTAGGAATATTGAGCTTTTTGAGATTAACTCCTTGTAAGAATAGAGCTATTGGTGATAATAAAGCCATCATTTTCATGTGTTCTTGGGCTGGAATTAGATTCATGATTGGCGTGTTAATCATCACCCATTCTGGGGGCAAACCGAACAAAAATTTCGGCATACAGAGAAAGCCACGACGGGTACTATGGAAAGTTTTACTGCCATTGATAGCGGCTTCGACGACTAAATCCATGGCTGATTGTCCCGCTCCAACTACTAGGACTTTTTTAGCATTTAGTTGAGCGGGATTATCATAATCTTTTGAATGGATAATTTCCCCGTCAAAATGCCCAGAAAATTGAGGAATATTCGGTTTACTATGATAACCACTAGCGATTAAAACCCCTCGGTATCGTCTGGTTTCTTGGTTGCTAAGGGTGACATCCCAAAAGTTACCCGCTTTTTTTACTTTCTCCACGCTGAGATTAAATTCCATGAAATCATAGAGATTGAAATGAGCGGCATAATTGCGAAGATATTCATAGACTAACCGATGATTGGGATAATCTGGGTAATCTTTTGGCATGGGAAAATCGGAAAAAGGTTGTGTGGTTTTATGACCAATCAGATGTGTATTTTTATACATTGGACTATCGGGACGATCATAAATCCAAATACCCCCAACATCCTGGGCAGATTCGATAACATTAAAGGGAATTTTGGCTTTGCTTAAGGCTCTAGCCGCCGCTAATCCTGCGGCACCAGCCCCAATAATACAGTATTGCTCTTTGTAATCTAAAGTCATGATTTTTCTCCCTTGAATAATTGGTTGATTAGGCAGTCATTTGTTCAGGAAACTCTCGTAAACTTTGGCAAATTATTTTCATAATTTTCTCCGTATGTTGGTTGATAAAGAAATGTCCTCCCGGTAAGGTATGCAGGACAAAATCTTGATTGGTTTGCAGTTGCCATTGTTGTAATTGATCGGCAGAAACCTTGGCATCGTTGTGGCCTCCAAAAACGGTAATAGGACAATTTAAGGGTTGACCTTGTTGATAAGAATAGGTCTCTAGGAGTTTGAAATCTGCTCGTAAAATTGGCAAAAAAGCCGCCATTAAATCGGGATGTTTGAGGAGAGTTTCTGGGGTTCCTTGAAAATGACCTAAAGCTGCTAAAAATTGCTCATCTCCCAGACGATGAATGGGTAAATCGGGATTGACAATTTGAGGCGCTCGAAATCCAGACATAAATAAATGTTGGGGTAGATTTTGCCGAGTTTTAGCTAATTCTCTGGTTAATTCAAAACTGATTAAAGAACCCATGCTATGACCAAAAAAAGCATAAGGTTGGTCTAAATAGGGAGTCAGAATCGGAATGAGACGATTAATCAGGGATTTTAGCGATGTAATCGCAGTTTCCTGAAGACGCGTTTCGCGTCCGGGTAGTTGAATCGCCCACAATTCCACTTCCTTGGGGCAGTAATTCAGCCAATTTTGGAATAGGGAGGCACCCCCACCGGCGTAGGGAAAACAAAATAGACGAATGCTGGCGTTAGGATTAGCTTGTTTGCGAATTAGCCAAAGTTTCGGATCATTAGAGATATTTTCGGCTTTAGTCGTCTTGATTGGTTTTTTCTGTTTTGAGGGGAGAGGAGTTTTGTGGCTAGTTGCAGGTTGGGAGTTTTGGGTGATTAAGTTGAATATTTGCGGTAAAAACTGCTCAATACTCAATCCCGCTAGGTATTCCACGGGAACAATAATTTTTAAATCCTCCTCTAGTTGACGTCGTAATTGACTGGACATGAGAGAATCTAAGCCTAAACTAGAGAGCGGTTGCTTGCTATGTAGCTTGACCACGGATAAACCAGTAATCTGTTCTAAAACACCGATAATGTAGGTTTCTAGTTGTTTAAGCTGTTTCTCTGCGGGTGTGGCCAAAAGAGAGTCAAGGGTAATTAGATGACCAGAAGATGATGCAGTGGTGGTTTTGACAACTTCTGGCGGTTGCGGCGGTGTTTCTAGGAGATATTTCGACAATTTAGGCAATAATTGCGCTTCTTCTGGGGTCAAGTCGCCTGTTTTTAGCCAATAACTACTTCTTTCAAAGGTGTAGGTCGGTAAGATACAGGGTTTACTGTCTTGATTGGTCGTTATCTCTTGCCAATTCAGGGC
This sequence comes from Microcystis sp. M079S1, assembly GCF_020246425.1. Classification (NCBI taxonomy): domain Bacteria; kingdom Bacillati; phylum Cyanobacteriota; class Cyanophyceae; order Chroococcales; family Microcystaceae; genus Microcystis; species Microcystis sp. M079S1. The sequence goes on along the minus strand of NZ_JADBSZ010000269.1, from coordinate 37,719 downwards.
GAATCCCCGCAGATAAAGCTGACTGACACTCTCGAGGATTTGTTGTCGGTCAGAGGTTTGACGACGCAAACTGGGCAACCAAAGACAAGGATAATTTTTATCCAGTAGGCTGCCCATGGCCGATAAAACGGGATGAGAGCCGCATTCGACAAATAGCTCATAACCGTTGTCCAGTAAGGTTTTTATCCCATCGGCAAAGCGAACAGAAGACCGGAGATGACGACACCAATAATCGGGAGTAGTGACCTCAAAATTGACTAACTTGCCATTAAGGTTAGAAATTAAGGCTCGTTGCGGGGGATGATAGGTGATAGTTTCAGCAACTTGTCGGAACTCGTCTAAAATCTCCTCCATCAGAGGGGAATGAAAAGCTTGAGAGACATTTAACCGGGTAATCTTCAGATTTTTGACCTGAAGCTGTTTTACCAGGATTTCTATGGTCTCTGCAGCACCAGACAGGACAATATTATCCTGACCATTAATAGCGGCAATAGCTACCTGAGATTGATAGGGGGCAATTAAAGGACTAATTTCAGCTTCACTAGCCGAGATAACGACCATTGAACCACTTTTTCCCACAGAATCCATCAATTTAGCCCGATAGAAGACTAATTTTAAGGCATCTTCTAAACTAAAGACTCCAGCAACACAGGCGGCCACATATTCCCCTAAACTATGACCCATAACCCCATGGGGGGTAATTCCCCAGGATTCCCAGAGTTTAAAAAGGGCGTATTCGAGAGCAAATAGGGCAGGTTGGCTGTAAAAAGTTTGATTGAGATGATTTTCTTGGTCAATAATCTCCGTTAGGCAATAGTCCCCATATTGACGGAGAATCTGATCACAGCGATCGAGTGTTTGACGAAATAGAGGATAGGATTGGTATAGTTCCCTTCCCATACCGGGGTATTGAGAACCCTGTCCTGGAAAGAGAAAGGCAATTTTTGCCCGATTTTTGCCATTAAATTCACTTTTTTGGCGAAAAGAACTCGGTTCACCCTGAACGAAAGCGGTTAGTTTTTCTTGAAGTTGGCAGTGACTAGAGACAATACAGGTGAAACGATGGGGTAATTGGGAGCGACTGCGATTGCTAGTAGCACAAATGGAGCTTAAAGCAATATTTTTCGCATTTTCTAGGTAATTTGCGTATTTTTGGGCTAGTTTGATTAAAGCCGATTCGGTCTTGGCTGAGAGGGTGAACAGATAGGGCGATGAATCAGGTGCCGCAGTCGTTTGAGGTTCGTAAGGGTATTCTTCGAGAATAATATGGGCATTAGTGCCATTTAAGCCAAAAGAACTAACTCCAGCTAAACGAGCAGAATTTTCACTAACCCATTCACGGTTTTTAGTCGGAACTTTCAGCGGCTGATTTTCCCAGTCTAGATGGGGTGTCGGTTGCTGGAAGTGGAGATGGGGGGCAATTTGTCGATGTTGCAAGCATAAAATCACTTTCATCAGTCCGGCAATACCAGCGGCCGCTTCTAGATGGCCGATATTAGTTTTGACGGAACCAACCCAAACCGGTTGGGGATTTTTAGCAAAAACTGTTGATAATGCACCTAATTCAATGGGATCGCCCAAAGAAGTGCCAGTTCCATGGGCTTCAATATAGCTAATATCCTCTGGCTTTACCTGAGCATTTTTTAAAGCTTGACGAATCAATTGTTCTTGACTAAGTTGATTGGGAACTGTTAAACCGCTACTCATACCGCCATGGTTAACGGCCGAACCTTTAATTAGTCCTAAAATCAAGTTATTATCCCGAATAGCCGCAGATAAAGACTTTAAAACTATAATACCGCCGCCTTCTCCCCGCACATAGCCATTCGCTGTTCTATCAAAGGTTTTACAACGACCGTCAGGAGACAACATCTGGGCGCGGGATTCCATGATAGTAACGAAGGGAGTTAACATTAGGTTGACTCCCCCGGCTAGGGCAACTTCACACTCGTTATTGCGTAAACTTTGGCAAGCTAAATGAACAGCGACTAAAGAGGAGGCACAAGCAGTATCAACCGTTAAAGTTGGGCCATGAAATCCAAAAAGATAGGATAAACGTCCCGAAGCTACACTTTTAGCATTTCCCGTTCCCGTATAGGCATCAATCAGATCGGGATGATGGCTAAAATGGGAGTAATCTTGAGTCATCATGCCGATAAATACCCCCGTTTGACTTCCTCGCCGATTTAAGGGTGATATTCCCGCATTTTCCAGAGCTTCCCAGGCTAGTTCCAGCAGTAATCGCTGTTGCGGATCCATTTGTGCTACCTCCCGGGGAGAAAGACCAAAAAAATCAGCGTCAAATTGATCTATCGGTTGATTTAAGAAGCCACCGTGACGGGTATAGACTTTTCCCCTTGCATCGGGCTTAGGATCGTAATAATTGTCAATATTCCAGCGTTGCGGCGGAATTTCGCTGATGGCATCGGTTCCTGATTGCAATAATTCCCAAAAAGTTTCCGGTGAATTAGCTCCCTGGGGAAAGCGACAGGACATACCAATAATTGCAATTGGTTCATTTTTGGCTTTTTCTAGGGTATGTAGCTTAGTTTTTAAGACCTTAATTTGATTTAAGGCATCTTTTATTAAGCTCATTTGATCGGTTTTGGCAGGTATTTGTGTCATGGTAAACAGGTTATTTAGATAGGGTTTGAGGTCTGCTTTTCTAACTTAAGGAATTTAACTCCTGTAGCAGTAAATCGGACAATTCTTCTAGGGATAAGTCTTCTTCGTTGAGGGGATCAATATTGCTATCTTGATTTGCTCCTATTGCTAAGGGTTTTAAACTAAAGTCAAGGTCAATAACTTCAGTTACCAGATAATCGACCAAACTGGTCACTGTTGGGTATTTAAAAGTGATAGTTGCCGCCAGAGATTTACCTAAATCCTTGGCTAAACGATTGCGTAATTCCACCGTCATTAAAGAATCCATTCCCAACTCAAAAAAACCTTGGTCAACTTGGGTAAATTCTCTAGCCGGAATAGCGAGAATTTCCGCTACAATCCCTTGAACATGAGCAGTCAAAGCCGCAAAACGCTCCTCAATTGGTACTGTAATTAAGACATTAATAAAATTATTGTCTGGGGTTAATTTTGGGGCTGAAAAACTCTGGAAATCTCGTAATAAAGGCGGAATTTTTTGATTCTCGAAACTGTTAAAAAAGCTATTCCAATTGAGAGAAGCGACAGTTACCTGTGTCCGAGAAGTCGTCAGTAGTGTTTCGAGGAGATGCAAACATTTTTGGGGATCAAGAGGGGTAAAACCCTGTTTAATTAGCCTTTTTTTCGCTTTTTCGCCTAAATTTTCGGCCATACCACCCTCTGCCCAGGGTCCCCAATTAATAGTCAGGGCCGGCAGTCCTTGCGCTTGACGATAATGAGCTAGACTATCTAAAAAGGCATTAGCACTAGCATAATTACTCTGTCCAGAAGACCCTAACACCGAGGCCATTGAGGAAAAATTAATAAACCAGTCTAAATCAACTTCTTGACTGAGGAGATGCAAATTCCAAGCGCCGAGTATTTTGGGGGAAAAGACGCGCTCAAATTTCTCCCAAGTCTGTTTGGATAAGCTGGCATCCTCTAACACCCCGGCCGTGTGAATAATTCCTTTTAAGGGGGGTAACTGTTGCTCGATTATCTCAAAAGCCCGACGCATTTGGCCAAAGTCGCTAACATCGGCGGCAAAAACTTCTACATTGGTTCCCTCTTGTCGCCATTGGTCTATAATTGGTTGGGTTTCTGGAGTTATTCCCCGGCGACTCAGTAAGACGAGGGATTTTGCTCCTTTTTTCCTTAACCAATTAGCCACTTGCTGCCCTAAGGCCCCTAGACCACCAGTAATAAGATAGGTGGCATTTTCGGCAATTTCTCGGTTTTTTAGCGACGATTTCGGGATAAATCGCCCTAAACGAGCCACATAGCTCTGGCCTTGCCGCCAAACGATTTGATTTTCCTCCTCCGCACTTTGTAAAGATTGGAACACCTCTAGGGCTAAGGTGTGGCTATCCTGAAATTTATCTCCATCTAGACACAGACAGCGCAATTCTGGGTATTCTAGGGCAATAGTCCGTCCTAATCCCCAGAGGGAACTTTGGGCAAGGGCAATCACTGTGGGCTGAGAAGGAATGTATTGAGCCGATTGGGTGACAATATAGAGGCGAGGAGAGTAATTAACCTCTATTTTGCCTAGTTCTTGCACTATTTCCAGCAAAGTTCCACAAATTCGCTCCTGAGTGACGGCTAGGTTTTGATTATTTTCTAAAGCTTGGTCGTCATCGATTCCCCAGAGATAAATTAGACCTTGATAGGGTTTTTTGAGGAGATATTGCCAAGTCTGGCGATTGTTTTCGGTGATAAGTTGGCATCTATGCCCTTGTTGCACCAATTTTTCGGCTAATTGTTGCCCTACTCCCTTTTTGTCAGCAAAAATTAACCAATCTCCTGTTTCTGTCCAATCCATTCCCGTCAAGTCCGTGGCTTGCCAAGTAATTTCGTATAAACTATCCTTGAGGTCGTTGGTCTGGGAAAAGAGGGTTTCTGGCCGGGCCTGTTGAAAAGTTAATCCGTCAATTTGGCTAATTAATTGACCCGATTCGCTGAAAATAGTCAAATCAGCGATTAAGATGCCGTTTTGCAAATTGCTATGGCTGAAGCGACCATGACAGTATATAGAGGTGTCCTTAACTCCCGAAAAGGTCAATCGGTCAATATTAGTGGGAAGATAGGTGCTATTCCCTGCGGGAAATAGTGCCGACATAGCGTGAAAGCAACCATCAAGTAAGACAGGATGTAGCTGGTAATCCACCGCTTGCGAGAGTAGATGGGAAGAAAGTTGAATTTTTGCGACAATTTCGGACTGATTGCGGTAAAGTTCCTGGATAACTCGAAAACTTTCCCCGTAGTTCACTCCTTTACTTAAACAGTCCTGATAATGCTGTGCAATTTCGATTTTTTGGTGACAACGGTTCCGGATATCTGTCCAATTGCAGCTGGGTAAGTCCTGGTTTTCATTGGTTAAATTACCGGATAGATGCAGTAGGGAAACTTCCCCTTCCCCAAGACTGAGAATCTGAAATTGTCCCCCCGCTAGTAAGCTTAACTGTACCTTTTTACTCTGGTTGTCTGAGAAAATTAAGGGTCGATTCAGACTCAATTGACCAATAGTAAACTGCTGATTGGGATATTGTTGACCGGCTGCCACTATAATCATCTCTAGATAGGCCGCGGCTGGGAAAACTACCTGGCCAAAAACTTGATGTTCTTGCAGATAGCTCGGAGAGCAGGGAGAAAGAGAGGATTGATAGTGAACATCCTTTGACCCCAATAGATGCAGCGGTTGCTGTAGGAGAGGGTGGAAAGCTGCCGCCACTGTCGGGGTTTTTAGCTGAGAATCAATGTAATCTAACCAATAGCGTTTTCTTTGGAAGGGATAGGTCGGTAAGGGGATTTTTTCGCGTAAATAATCCAGGTCGAATCCATTCCAGTCAATTTTGACCCCTTTTACATAAAGGGTCGCTAAACTTTGGAGCAGGGTTTCCCAATTCGACTGTTTTGGGGACAAACTAGCTAACCAGAGACCTTGGTCGGGGAGATTTTGCTGACCTAGGCTAATTAAGGTGGTTTTGGCACCAATTTCTAGGAATATTTCCGTATTCAACTCTCCTAATCTTTCTATACCCCGGGCAAACTCTACGGGAGACAGTAGATGATTAACCCAATATTGGGAAGTTGCTATCTCTGCATCGATAACATCCCCAGTCAGGTTAGAAATAAGGGGAAGACGTGGGGAATTATAGGTGATAGTTTCGGCAATCTTGGCAAATTCTCCCACCATACCCGTCATTAAGGGAGAATGGAAAGCATGGGAAACCGCTAAAGTCTGACTTTCAATGCCTCTCTGATTAAAGTTAGCGATTAAATGGTTAATAGCCTCAGTTTCGCCAGAAATGACCGTATTTTCTCGACTATTGACCGCAGCAATGGTACAGATGCCCCTAATCTTCCTCAGATGATTGGTCACGCTGTCGGAATCAGTAAAAATTGCCGCCATTATGCCGTTTTTCGGTAATGTCTGCATTAAGCGTCCCCGATGGGCAATTAACTTCAAACCGTCTTCTAAGCTAAAGACTCCCGCTAAACAAGCGGCCACATATTCCCCTAAACTATGACCGATGAGAGCATCGGGTTTCACTCCCCAAGATAACCAGAGTTGAGCGAGGGCATATTCCAGAGAAAATAGGGTAATTTGACTGTAAAAAGTCTGATTAATCAACTGACTGGTTTTTTCGTCCCCATATAACACTTGCAGTAAGGATTTCACCCCATAGCTCCGTAAAATTTCGTCACATTTCTCTAAAGTTTGGCGAAAAGTCGGTTGCGTTTCGTAGAGTTCCCTAGCCATTCCGGGATATTGTGAACCCTGTCCCGTACACATAAAAGCCAGTTTAGGGGCTTTTTTCGAGGTTAAAAGACTTTTTTGACCTGAAAAGCGATTTTCACCCCTAATAAAGTCTTTTAAAGCTTGCTCAAGCTGTTTTTGAGCCACAAAGGGAATAGCTAAACGATGCTCAAAATGCGATCGCCCAGTATTAGCGGTATAGGCCAGATTTGCCATGACCGTCTGGGAATTTTGACTTAAAAAATCGTAGTAGCGTTGAGCTAATTCCCGTAAGGCTGGCTCACTTTTCGCCGAAAGGGTAATTAAATGACAAGGACGTTCTAAATGAGGTTTTTCGTCACCAAGCCGCTCAAAATTGCTTTCCTCAACGATTAAATGGACGTTAGTGCCACTCATCCCAAAAGCGCTCACTCCAGCCCGTCGGACTCCTTCTCTGACCAACCAAGGGGTAAGAGTGGTGGGGATTTTGACCGGCAGTTTTTCCCAGGGAATATAGGGATTAGGGTTCTTAAAATGAAGATTAGGGGCGATTTGCTGATTTTGTAGCTGTAAAACTGTCTTAATTAACGCCGCAATCCCCGCAGCTCCTTCCAGATGCCCCATATTAGTTTTCACGGTTCCCAAAATCAGGGGATTATCTTGGCTATGACCCTGGCCATAAATTTTGCCTAAGGATAAAACCTCGATGGGGTCTCCTAAAGATGTACCTGTACCGTGAACTTCGACGTATTGCAGATCTTTAGGTTGAATTTTCGCTCTTTCGAGGGCTTGTCTGAGTAAAGCTTCCTGTGCCTGACCATTGGGGGCGGTTAAGCCATTACTTTTTCCATCGTGATTGACAGCCGAACCGCGAATTTGGGCGAAAATAAGATTGCCATCTCGGAGAGCATCACTGAGACGTTTTAAGACCACGACACCGCAACCTTCGCCCCGACCATAACCATCGGCCGAAGCATCAAAGGTTTTACTGCGACCCTGGGGAGAAACGGCTTTTAATTTACAATTACTAATCGCAGTGGCCGGGGTTAACATCAGATTCACACCCCCCGCTAAAGCGAGATTACATTCTTGGCCGCGCAGACTTTGACAGGCCAAATGTACTGCCAAGAGGGAGGAGGAACAGGCCGTATCAATTTGCAGAGTCGGACCGTGAAACCCAAATAGATAAGAGATTCTGCCGACGGCAATAGCGCGACTGGTTCCTAAACTGTTGTAAGCATCAATGTGATTGACTACGCCTTGATGAAAACACAATTGGGCATAATCATCGCGAAAAATGCCCATAAATACGCCAGTTTGACTATTAATCAAACTTTCGGGCGCAATAGCCGCATTTTCTAGGGATTCCCAACAGACTTCTAACAGTAACCGTTGTTGCGGATCCATGGCGGCGGCTTCCCGGGGTGAGATGCCGAAGAAAGCTGGGTCAAATTCGTCAACTTTGTCTAAAAATGCCCCTTCCCGACTATACATTTTCCCCGGAACATCGGCATCTTGGTGATAATAGTCGTCAATATTCCAACGTTCTAGGGGAATTTCTGTTACTGCATCGATGCCATTAACCAATAACTGCCAATAACTTGCGGAATCATTGACTCCTGCGGGAAAACGACAGCCCATCCCCACAATAGCGATGGGTTCGGTTTGCGCTTTGACCATTGCATCGAGGTGTTTGTATTGTTCTAAAAAAGCTTGTTTTTGTTGATTCATATTCCTAACAACTCTTGTCTTGTTATGTCACGTCACTTTCATCTCAGGTTATGCTCGGGAAAAAGTCACGGATAAGCGGGAAAAACCTTGATACTGTCGGGATGGGAAAATTTAGTTGCATAGTCACAATTGTCCCCGTGACTCCGAGGTGGGGGATAGGACAAGGGAAATTAGCTATCCTATCCCCACCAGCGATTAACTAAAGAAAGCAGAGATTTCTTCTTCGGATATTTGGGGTAAAACTGCTAAAATTTCGCTTTTTTCTCGATTATTTGTCGATTCAGCCGCCGTATTGCTTTGATTAATCTGGTTAGCTAAATATTCTGCCAAACTATCAATAGTGGGATAATTCCAAACAATGGTGGCTTCGACGGGGATTCCCGACCAATCGGCAAGATCTTGGGCTAATTCCACGGCAAAAATTGAATCTAAGCCAAAATCAGCAAAAGACTGGCTGGTTTGGATAGTGGCTGGATTGACCTTTAATTTCTGGTGTAACCAATTACCTAACCACATTTCCACCTTTTCGGGAGTTTGTTGGCTAAGAAGGGACTTTTTCGGACTAGAGGGGCTATTTACTCGGTCTTGCCGCGGTTGACTAGCAATTTCGACCAGAGAAGTTTCAGCTTGAGGATGAGTCTGTTTAGCTTCTGGTTCCAACGTCAATAACTCGTCGAGTTGATAATCGGAACCCTCTAGACGTTGTTCGATATCATCAATAGATTGAGTATAATCGAGGATACGATCGCGGATAGTTGCCACCGAAGAAGCAAAGTTTTCTTCGGGTGTTCCCCGGAGAGCTTTCTGCACAGATAAATCAAACTGCAATTGACTCCAAGCTAGGGCATGACTGTACTTTTCCCCGGGGTGAATTTGGGCCATTTTCGCCGTTGTTGCTACTAAAGCGGCGTAACAACCCAATTCTCCGATTAAAGAATAGGCCCAAGCTAAGGCGGCAGAACGATCACCCCAGAGATTAGACTGGAGACAACGCTGATTAATAGATTGGGCGGTGCTGTGGAGTTGCAGGGCAATCTCGGGCGCTTCCAGAACTTTTGTCAGAAATTCGCCTAATTTGTCCGTATGGGTGATACTTTTGCCCAAAAAGATTTTCAAACTTTCGTTAGGACCTTCGCCAATTCGTAAAACTCTGGCATCCCGGAGAATTTGCGGGGCAAGATTAGTTTCCATGTAACCTCTACCCCCCAGCATCTGAACGAGACTATCGGCCGCTTCCCAGAGGTAATCAGCCCCCGTAATCTTGGCAATAACGGCCATTTCCCTGGGAACGGCCACTTTTTGGTCTAATGCGGTGGTGATACACTTTAAGAGACTGGACAAGGCCACAGTAGCCCCAGTTAAATGGTCAAAACGGGCTAAAGTAATCGGACTTTCTAGCAATTTACCGGTAGCGATCGAACGACGACTGGCATAACGTAACATTAATTGTAGACAGCGTTTCATGCCGCCAACTCCCATCATGCCAATACCTAAACGGGCATAAAGTAAAGCATCGTCGGCGGGTTCAGTGCCATTGCCCAATTCTCCCAGCAATTGCTCTTTAGTGACTAAAACATCCTCAAAATAGATGGCATTTTGCATAATTCCCCGTAATCCCATAGTTAGGGATTCAGGTCCCAAACGCAGCCCGGGGGTACCTTGACGGACAAGAAAACCTGTCAAACCGTTATTCCCCGGTTCTTCGGAATCAAGCAAACGGACAAAAACATTAATCATTCCGGCCCAAGCAGAACCATTCCAACGCTTAAGGCCGCGAATTCGCCATTTATCTCGGCCATCCGGCACTGCAACGGTACTAATTGCCCCGATATTCGCTCCTGCTTCCGGTTCCGTCATGCCAAAGGAGGATAATTGTCTTCCTGTCGCTAAAAGAGGTAATAATTCTTGCTTGAGGGAAATAGTCCCGTAGTTGAGCAGCGGACGGATACCTAAGCTGTTATTGAGACTGACCATCGTCGCCAGAGTTAAATCAATGGCGGCTAATTGTTCCATCACCTGCAAAAAATTGCGATTATTAAGGGCTATTCCCCCGTATTCTTCAGGAATCTGCATTCCCATCAGTCCTTGATTGCCAAAATCCATGACAATATAGGGCGGCACACAACGACGGTCATCAATCAGATGGGAATTAATGCGAGTTTTGGCGTAATCTCGCAACCAAGTCAAGATTTGCTCGGTTTTTTCTTGACTAGCGGTTGTGGGGCCAGCTTGGTGACTGCTGAGGGGGGGGGTTAGCGTCGGCATAGGAGATGAAATTAGTGGAAGTTGCTGGTTTAAATACTGTTGACGGCAAGCGTGGCGTTGAATTTTGCCGCTAGAAGTTTTGGACAGAGATGCGGGTTTGATAAAAGCGATATCATAAACTTGCAATTCGTGTTCTTGAAAAACCGCTCGACGAACTGCTTCTAGGGCTTTTTGCTGGTTAAAACGGCGAATTGCCGTTCTTTCCACCTCTTGAACCAGGACTAACTTTTCTTCTGCCTCGATTTCTACGGTAAAGGCGGCAGTTCCACTGGGGCAAAAGTCGGGATAGCATTGTTCTACGGTCTGTTCGATATCCTGGGGATAGTAGTTACCGCCGCGAATAATCATCAGGTCTTTCAAGCGTCCGGTGATGTATAGTTGACCCTGATGAATAAAACCTAAATCCCCTGTACGCAAATAAAAACCCTGTCCGGTATCGGCGATAACTGCTTGAAAAGTTTTTTCTGTAGCTTCGGGATGTTGCCAATAGCCTTGGGCAACGGTTTTGCCTTTCACCCAAATTTCTCCCACCTGCTGGGAGGGACAGCGTTGACAGGTTTCAGGATTAACAATGGCAATTTCTGTGTCGATTTCTGTTTGTCCACAACTGACTAAGGATTGAGAATTTGGGCTTTTTTCCGTAAAAACGATTTGATGACGGTTTAAAGCGGCTTTTTCAACCCAGCAGATTTGAGGAACTTGATTTTTCCTGACAGCAGCAACTTTTAAGGTGGCCTCGGCTAAACCATAACCCGGACAAAAGGCGGCAAACTCAAAACCACAGGGGGCAAATTTACGAGCAAATGCGCTCAAAATTTCCATTCTGACGGTTTCTGCGCCATTTAAAGCCACTTTCCAACTGCTTAAGTCTAAATCCGTCAGCTGCTCCTCTTTAATCTTGTCAAGACAACGTTTATAGGCAAAATTAGGGGCGGCAGTGTGGGTGGCCCTGTATTTGCTGATGGCATTTAACCAACCGAAAGGACGTTGTAAAAAGGAAACCGGAGACATTAGATAACAGGGAAATCCTCGATAAAAAGGCAGTAAAATGCCATAAATTAGCCCCATATCATGAAAAGTTGGCAACCATGTCACCATAACGCTCTTTTCATCGTGTTCCCAGCCTAAATCTAAATCTCGGAGGTTGGTCAAAAGATTCTCGTGATTGACCATCACTCCTTTGGGAGTCCCCGTGGAACCAGAGGTGTATTGTAAAAAGGCTAAGGTATCTGCTTTTATCTGAGTGGGGTGGTCTTCGGCTAAACTTTTGCCGATTAAGCTATCCGTAGCTAGAAAGGGAATGTCCCTGTCTAGTTGCCTTTTTAATTGGTCTAATTCCGATTGTGTGCTTAAAAGTAAGCTTGCTTGCGAATTATTAATAATAGAAGTTAAGCGAGCCATCTTTTGGTTTTTCTTGGGCAAATTAACTGGAATTGCCACTACTCCTGCTAATAAACAGCCGAAAAACCCACTAATAAACTCTAATCCCGAAGGGTATGCTAATAAAACTCGTTCCCCCGGTAATAGGATGGATTGGAGACTATTGGCAATCGCTTGCGCTTCCAGAAATAATTCCCCGTAGGTAAGGCGTTTTTCTTCGGTTTCGCCATCGACTAAAAAGGTATAAGCCGTTTTTTGGGGTTGATATTGGGCGCGATAACGAATAATATCGACTAAACTGCTTATTTCTGACAAATTAAGCTTAGTATCTAAACAAAGAGTCATTTTTTTACTCCCTATTATTAAATGGAATCGAAGACAAAGATTTAATCCTCTCGCACCGGGAAAAGTTCCTGGTGACGGGGGGCGACTAGAATTCTAGGGGTGATTTGGGCTTAAATTAAAGGTTTCTCCGTAAATTTCGCCATAGCAGAGCTTCTGAGTCCCAAAACGTCCCCCATACTCGCTCAAGGGTTCATCGGCGTATCCCAAGGCTAAGAGACAACAGACATCGACCGTATCGGGAATTTGGAAATACTCGCGCAAGGGTTTAGCCACAAATCCTTCTAGGGGACAACTATCCACCCCCAAGCTTTGCGCCGCTATCATGAGATAAGTAACCGCAATCATAACTTGTCGGTTGCTCCAAGCTTCTGGAGACTGATAACAGGGTTTAAATTGGAAAAAAGGCGGAATGGCCATGTGCATGAACTTGGCCCGTTTTTCGGAAATCGTCCCCTCTTGCTTTCCTAACTCAATCACTTGATTAATGTAACCACGATGGTTAACTTGGCGATCGCCACAACAGATTAAAACCACGGGTGCATCGACCAATTTATCTTGTTGAAAGCCGAATTCTCGCAATTTTGCCTTATTTTCTGGTTCTCTAACCACTATAAATCGCCATGGTTGCAAATTATAACTAGAGGGAGCTTGGAATCCTAAACGAAAAATTTCGGCTAAAATTTCTTCGGGAATGGCATCGGTGCGAAATTTACGAGTAGAGCGTCTTTTTTGAAATATTTCAGCAATATTCATCATCTAAACCCTTTTATGAGACGTTTTCAACGGTTTAACCTAAAAAACTTTCGGGAATCGCCGGTCCCCATTGATAGAGAATATCTAACCCACCCGCGTGAAGTTCTGGCTCGGTGGTTTGCTCAAAAAGGTCCCCATCGGTAAAATGTTCAATGAGGCTACCGAAAGGATCTTGCCAATAGTCAAACACTTGACTTCCCAACAAATGGCGACCAATACCCCACACAGGAGTCCATCCTTTTTCTCGTAACCAATCGTGGCCGATTTTAATAGAGTCAAAATCTTGCACCTCGAAGGCAGTATGATGGACTTTGGGGTGAGAACCTTGCAACATGGCGATGGTGTGATGATCAACCCATTCGTCTCCCCGTTGACAACGAAGAAAACCCCCGACTCGTAAACTGGGATGGCCGTAATAAATTAAATCTGTTGCTTTTAAGCCAAAAGTCTGCTGATACCAGTGATAGCTTTCCTCAAAGTCTTTGACATCAATAGCTAGATGACCTAGACGTAAAATAGGTGCGGGTTCTTTTTTCGGCCTTTGGGTGCGACCTAAACGGGTTTTCCGACTAGCGTGATTCCATTCTAGGGGTTCAGGAATCGGCAAAGGTTCCACTTCCTCGATACCGTAGACCAATTCTAGGTTAAAACCGTTGGGGTCAATAATTTTGATGCGCTGACCACCGCCGGGGGTGAACAGGGTTTCCACGGTCGAAGCGGAGGCTAAAGTGGCTAGTTCATGTAAGACGGATTCTGATGTCGCTTCTAGGGCAAAACTGACAAATTTAGCTTCTTTTCCCCATTCTACGACATAGACAAACTGTTTTTTGCCTCTAGCTCGCATATACAAGGCTGTATCGGTTTTAACTGCGGTAATCAGGCCAAAATCCCTCAAAAAACGTTCGCACAGGTCTAAATCCGGATGTTGATAGGTAACGTAGGCAATATCAGCAATTTTAGTCATAGTCGGTCATCCAGTAGAGTTGTCTAATTCGGCACAAAATAGCCAGACAGATATCGGTCAAAGTGCTGCCATAGCAAGGGTAAAAAGACTATTAAGAAAATCTGAACCTTGTTGTGGTTGATTATGGCATTGTGAGTACACCCACAGTCAAAGGCTAATTTTTCTTGCCCTCAATTGCTATCCCAGACTGGAGTTTGAGTAACTTGGGGGTGGAGAAAAACCTTGGGGAACTTCGGGGTTTTGCGGAAAATTTTTTTGAGAGATGTGGTCAAGGTCGTCTAGAAAAATCCGCTATCGTTGCCATAACGGGAAATTCATGTTACTACTTGGAAATACTTGGATGGTCAACAGCCACAACCACCAGGCCCGCCAAATAGGGCTAAGTGGGTAGGTGAAAAAACTCATAAAATAGCAGAGAAACCTTTGTGGAGGATGAATCAAACCTTGCCAGTACCCCTAAAAATCGATTCGCTTGGATTTAGCGCACGCCGTTAAACAGGGGAGCGAAGCTTGCACTCAAAAAGGAGGATAGCAAAGTCACTGTTTTAAGTTTATTCCGTAACCAAATCATTACTTAAATTTTTCAATTACCAGCAAAGTCCTTAATTACTAAACTTGAGATAATGTCTAGAAAAGTTACCTATGGGGATATTCCCAGGCAAAGAACCAAATATCTGCTTAATGCTCTGTTAAAGTTTGCTAACTACGAGGTGGATAATTGTGAAAATCTGGCTATTAAATTTAGCTGGATTAATGAGAAAAAATTGAAAATTCAAGCCGAACTTAATGCTTTAGAAATGCTGACCGAAAAATGTGGTCAAAAGCTGGAGTTATGGCAAATTCGGGATGCTTTGACAGAATATCTTAACGAAAAGTTTTTAGGTATTTTGGAAGATCATCGTCTCAATAATCAAGGAAAAATTCGTACTTTTCAAATTACTTTTTGGCAACGGGGTCATGATATTTTAACTAACCTAAGGAGCTTTGATCAAGAGTGGGCAAACAAAAGTAAACATCAATCTCCCGCAATTGCTGCTATTCTCTCCTCTTTAGATGAGGAAAAACAACAGGATTATCAGACCTATATTAAGGATTATGTGAAACGTCCACCTCTGGAGGAAAATTGTCTCAAAGTTCTTCAGCAAGAACAATCGTTGCTAAGAATTCGCGCACCTCATAATAGTGGCAAAACCCGTTTAGTTAATTGGTTAGTCCATCATCTCAAACAAGATAATTATCAACCAGTTATCATTGATTGTGAGGAGGAAAAAGCCACTATTGCCCTTAGTTGTGAAGACTTGCTGCTGTCGATTTGTCGTACCATTACCCAAGAATTAAAGATTAACGAATCTCTTCTCGATAAATTTTGGTCTCGTCCCGGAACTCCTGCCCACAAAACTCGACGATATTTAGAGGAATATGTTCTCCAACCCAGTGCTAATCCTCTGGTTTTTGTCTTTGAAAAATTTGATACAATTTTGGAAACTGAAACAATCGGTAATGAAATTTGTGGTATTCTCAGAAGTTGGCATGAAAGACGTTCTCAACCTTGGCGGAAACTACGCTTAATTATTATTCATTCAACGGAATTTTATAGCAACTACGATTTTTATGCCTCTCCCTTAATTGGTGTAGGTTATGTGGCTAGTTTATCGGATTTTAATGCGGAACAAGTTCTCTCTTTCGCTCAAGTTAATGGCATGAATTGGACGTTATCAGATGTTCACAAGGTCATGAACTTAGTGGGAGGTAATCCTTATTTAATTAAGTTAATCTTGGTAAAATTGCAAGAAGGGAATTCTCTAGAAAAGGTTCTAGATGATGCCTTGCAGGGACGAGAGCCATTTCAAAGTCATTTTTTCCTACTGATGAGATATCTGAAAAGTAATGCTAACCTACGGAATATTTTTAGGCAAATTCTTCAGAAAAAAGCTCTGACTCCGGCTCAAATGAAAGGAGAATCTGTCCAATTTTTGGAACGATTGGGACTGATCCACAAAAGTTATGATACCCTAGAGGTGCGTTGCAATTTGTATCAAGTATATTTTGACGACTTGCTTGATTAGTCTCGTTGAGATTCCAATTGAAACTGAATTGAGTTTTCAAGTTTTGCTTCTAACTTACTCTTAACCCTGACAGTAATTGGTTCTCGATTAGATTCGGATTCATTATCTACAAACCTGAGAGAATTGCCTGAGGTCAAACTGGCCGAAAGATTGAGGTTTTCTAAATATTCTTGTATCAACTCTGAAGAAATTTTATTCTGGGATTGCAAGGCTCTAATAGCAGCTATAAATGATTGGGCCGCATCATAACTGGTAGCGGTTCGCCAACTAATATCTTCTTTCCATAAAGCTTGAGCATCTCTGACAAAATTTTGGGACTTAATTAGATGGGAAAACCAAGGCACAGCCAAAACTAAATTATCAATAAATTTACCGCTATCAACCAACATTTCATGTTCATACATGGAATGGCTCCCTAAAAGAACTAGCTTATTTTTCAGTTCTGGAGTGGTGCTGGTATTCAACTGTTCAAGAGTATGGGATAATTCTACTACCACAGAAGCTGATTCCAAACTGGGAAATAAGACAATTCCTCTAACTTGATCTTGGGAAAATGCTTTGAAAACTTCTGCGTCAATATCTAGGGAAGATGATAAATCAATTACTTTAGTGATTTTACCGCCTTTTTTTTGGAAAGCTTGATGAAACTCTTGAGTAAGTTCTTGGCTATCAATCTGGTTAGAATTATTAAAAACAATTACCTTATCTAGATCATGTTGGCTGGCATAATTAGCTAAAGTTTCACCAATTTTTTCATTGGTGATAACGGTTCTAAAAAAGTATTCACTCTCAATTACATCCGAGGAACTTGTCGAAGAAATTAAAGTAATTTTGGCTCTTTCATAGATAGGTAAAGCTGCTAAGGTGGCTTCACTAGAATAATGTCCAATTACTCCAATAACTTTGGGGTCTTTAACGATTTCCTTGGCGACTATCTTAGCAACTTTTTCGTCATTATTATCATTGGCAATAACGATATTTAAAAATAAATTATTCGCACTTGTCGGTAATTGGCTATTAAATAAATATTGTGCTTGAGCAATCCCTTTCAGGATTTCTTGGGAAATTTCATTTTTTTTGCCACTGGGAATAACCACCGCCAAAGTAACATAATTATTACTTAAATAAGCGATAGCATTATTATAATAAATCAAGGTTTCTGCATCTTCAGGATGAGCGAGATAGGCTTTTTTGAATAACTGTTTAGCTTCCAAATAATTAGCATTTTTAAAAGCCAAAATACCCCGATCTTTATAAAAATTTTCCTGTTTAATAAGTAGCTTTTTTTCGCCTTGGCTAAATAGTTCAGGCTCCTTAGTATAGGGAATTTTATAAAAGTAAGGTAACAGCCATGACTGGTAGAATCCCAACCCAAGTAACCCTGTAACAATGCTAGTAAATATTCCCGCTGCTAACATAAATAAACGAGATTGTTTTTGACGAGTAATGCTTTCAGAGGCTGCTAAAAAACGATAATCGATACTATCTAATTCTTTATCTTCTTGCCATTTTTTAGATTCCTCTAACTTTTTACCTGTCAGTAAACAATTTGTATCGGTAAAATTTGAGTCTTCCCACTTAGCAATTTCCGATTGATAAGGACGACTAGCTGCTAATACATTATATAACCATTTTTGATTAAAAATTGCCTGATAAATAGCATTAGCCACTCTAAGATAGCCCTGATTATCGACGATAACTAATCCAGATAGTAATAATTCATCATGTTCTGGTGTGTTACTCGCTTTCACCAATTTACCTTTTAAAACATTAGCATAAACCCTTAGTAAATACCCTTGGTCAGGATGATAAATAAGTCGCTCTCTTATACTTGATAAAAAAGCAGGTTCATCTTTTTTTTCCCAGTTATCAATAATGTGTTTATAAACAAAATCTCGCATCCAAGCTGATAAGAGAGACCGAGGTATTTGAACTTTAAACTTGGCCATTAAATAACACAATTTTTGAGTTAGAAAAGGTTGACCATTAGTCCAGCTAAAAATTTCTTGTAGAATTTCTTGAGGGGACACACCCAACCCTTCTAGTCCTTGCATCAAGGGTTGACAGTTATCTTCTAACGACAGTCCATTTAATTCAATTGCTTTACCAATATTGAAAGGAGTTCTTTGACTATCCTGAATTAATTGATTGGGGGTAGCCGTGCCAATTAAAACAAATGAAATACGATTAAAATCTGCATTAATAACTCGCTTTTCATGACAAGACCTAAGGTAAGCAAAAAAGTCATCAGTAGCAAAAGGTAGTTTTCTAACCACATCAATTTCATCAATAAAAATAACAATGCCGGTTGAAATTTTTCTCAATAAAATTTCTTTAATAAATTGTCTAAGTAACCCAACATTAGAAACAGATTGACTGGCGATCCAAGATTCTAAATCCGTCATGTTTAGGTTTAATTGTTCGGCAATTTCAATAATTAAGGAATGATACCAGCTAGATTGATCTACTGATGTCCCTAATTCATTTAAGTCTATACGGGAACAGGCAACTCCTTGGGCTTCAATTTGAGTTTGGATGCGTACTGTCAAACTCGACTTGCCCATTTTGCGAGAATTGAAAATATAACAATACTGACTGTTCATCAGAGCTTGGTACAATTCCAGATCAGCCCTTCTATCCACATAGCTTGGATCGGAAGGAGATAGGGTACTAGAAAACTTATAAACATTCTCGGCGGTTCCGTTTTCTTGCATATTTCGATATTTTATTGACCAGATAACCAAAACTTGGGTAAGTAATACCAGTTTGAACTACACTAACCCTGGTGATAAATCCAGAAAAAACCTCGCTCACTAATAGCCGATTATTGGTAAGCTAGTTCTACTCTGAATGAGATTGGCATATTTTCTTAGGGTAAACTCATCTAAAATGACAGGGTAAGAGCATCTCAATCAGGCTTGACAGAAAGCCTTGAGAACAGTCACAATCTCGTTATTGTTCATGGCTGCTTGTTTCCTTTTTTGGCTTCCCCTTGCAGTGAACCTGCTGGAGTCAACAGCCAGCTGTGAACCTGTGCGAGTCCCCACCCTCAGCAACGGGTTCGGAGGAGACTGAAAAGTCTCCTATCCCCTAATTCCCTACTCTAAAGCGTAGATACGACCATCCATGAGCAGACGGGTGATCCCTTTAGCTTCCAGTTGAGCGTGAGCTTTTTCGATCAGGCGACCGTCGGGAACTTTAATCACTTTTTCCTTGCGCTTGGAGAAACGACGAGCGATGCGATGACTTTCAAAGATGGGGAGGGTGCGCTGCTGGATTTCCTGAGGGGGAACCTTACCCAATTCGGCAAAATCCTTGAGGGGACGGGTGATTAATTCGGCAGCGCGATCAATGACCAAGTAACAGGTTTTGGGAAAAGCCGCCGCCGATAGGGGTAATATCTGTAATTGGGCTGTTTTAACGATAGTCGGGCCTAAATAGCTCCCCGCTAGTTCCTCCTCCTCCTCGTCTTCATCTTCATCTTCATCCTCCTCATCTTCATCCTCCTCATCTTCATCCTCATCCCAATCCTCGTCAAGCTCATCTTCCTCCTCCTCTTCCTCGATAGCTTCGACGAAAAACTCGGTTAAATTAGCGTCTTCTAGTGGTTTATCGCCATTAATTTCTATATCTTCCGAATGATCTGCTTCTGGCGAGTAAGAGGTATCCATTAACAGAGTTAATTGTTCCACAGAAGCGATCGGTTGCTCAAAATCCCGCTCATCCTTAGCTGCGATGTGGGCTGCCGGAAAACCAATCACCTCGATCGCTTTTTCCGGTAAATCCGCTGCTGCTCCCTCCTCCTCAAGGCCACGAGGATTGCGGGCCAAGCGTTTTTTCTGGATTAATTGCTCGTATTCCTCGCTAGAAAAAGAATTTTTGAGAAAACGACTGACCGTAGAACTACTCACGCCATAACGCTCGGCTAAGGTGGAAGTGGTGGCCTCCGTTTCCCGATAAAGCTTAAGAATTTCTTTTTTCGTGGCATCAGTCAGTTTTCTTGGACTCATATTACTTATATAGTTATTTTTTAAGCGATAGGATCTTGCCGATGGCTAGTCAGGGGAAGCTGTTGTCCTTGAGCGGATGTACTCTTAATCATAAAACGCTCTAGCCAATTAAAACTAAGCAATTCGTTTTCTAGTCCCTGTTCTAGTCTATCCTTGACTTCTGTTTCTCACCACTACTCAAGATTAAAAAATTGACGATGATATCAAGTGCTGCTAGTCAAAAAGCCTTATTAGTTCTGGCCGATGGTACAGTCTACGAGGGTTATTCCTTCGGGGCCAAGGGAACCACCGTCGGCGAAGTTGTCTTTAACACGGGGATGACTGGTTATCAGGAAGTCCTCACCGATCCCAGTTATGCCGGTCAAATCGTCACTTTTACCTATCCGGAATTGGGAAATACGGGGGTTAACCCCGAGGATGAGGAGTCAATTCGTCCCCAGGTGAAAGGAGCGATCGCCAAAAATATCTGCCATCGGCCCAGTAATTGGCGTTCTAGCCAATCCCTACCGGATTATCTGGCCGATCATGATGTTATTGGCATCTATGGCATCGATACCCGGTCTCTGACCCGCAAAATTCGCTCGGTTGGGGCGATGAATGGGGCAATTTCTACGGAAATACTCGATTATCACGATTTACTGCGGCTGGTGCAGGCGGCCCCCAGTATGGCGGGGTTAAATCTCGTTAAAGAAGTTACCACCAAGGAAGTGTACGAATGGACGACTCCCACCCCGTCCGCCTGGGAATTTGCACCAATTGATAGTGATCAAGAACCGTTAACGGTGGTGGCGATCGATTTTGGCATCAAACGCAATATTCTCCGGCGTTTAGCCAGCTACGGTTGTCGGGTGATCGTGGTTCCCGCCGACACTCCCCCAGAAAAAATCGCCGCCTATAATCCCGATGGTATTTTCTTTTCTAACGGACCGGGAGATCCGGCGGCTGTCACCGAAGGTATTGCCCTAGCCAAGCAACTTTTACAAGGGGAAAAACCCACTTTTGGCATCTGTATGGGTCATCAAATTTTGGGGCTATCCCTAGGAGCAGAAACCTTTAAACTGAAATTTGGTCATCGCGGGTTAAATCAACCCTGTGGACTGCGGCAACAGGTGGAAATTACCAGTCAGAATCACGGTTTTGCCGTGCAGGAGGCATCTTTAAATCCGCAAGTGGAGATTACCCATCTCAACCTCAATGATCGCACCGTAGCGGGTTTAAAACACAGGTCTTTGCCCTTTTTCTCGGTACAATACCACCCCGAAGCCAGTCCCGGCCCCCACGATGCCGATTATCTGTTTGCCAAATTTGTCGATTTAATGCGGCAAGCAAAAAAGGATCGGTCGTAAATTTTTAGGATATACTAGGGTTTTGATTTTTACGGCTCTAGAGCTAGGAGGGGATTATTCCGGAAGCAATTAACTTGACCGTCAGCTTGCGAGGCACGCGTGAGGTCAGAGATAAGTACCAAATTTTCCGTTTGACGGGTCTTTTAGATGCCTTTTCCGAACCGACTTTTTGTAAGGTGATCGAAGGCTATGTGGAGGAAGGTCCCAAGGATGTGATTATTAGCCTCGCTCAGATTGATTTTATCGATAGCTCCGGTTTAGGGGCTTTAGTAAAATTGGTAAAAAAGGCCAAAACCGAAGGGGGCAGTTTACAAATTGTTACCAATCCCCGGGTAACTCAAACTGTAAAACTGGTGCGATTGGAGAAGTTTTTTTCCCTGCAACCCACCCTAGAAGCGGCGATCGAATATCTGGAAAAAGCGTAAATCGTGGAATCTCCTCTCGAAAAAATTCGCTTACAGCTAAGTGGCGAGGGTTCACCACTCCTAGAGGGTCTTGACCGATTATCGCCCGCTTCTCTGGCCTATCTAGGGGATGCTGTTTATGAATTATACATCCGCACCTATTATTTACTGCCGCCCCAGCGTCTGGGAGACTATCACGCTCAGGTGGTGGGCAAAGTCAGGGCCGAACAACAGGCTTTAGATTTAGCACAACTGCAGCCCTATCTGACGGACCAAGAAAAAGAAATTCTGCGCCGGGGACGCAATGCGGTCACGGGAAAACGCCGTCGTCTGACAGCCCAAGTCTATCAGCAGGCCAGCAGTTTAGAAACCCTGTTCGGCTATCTTTATCTGCAAGACCCCTCAAGATTACATCAACTATTAGAAAAACTAGAATTATAGCCCTCAGGTATTATTTCCGACCCCCTTTTATTAATCCATGCAATCATGAGCGATCGACCATTTCGTGGCAAGTCCGATAATAGTAATTTTCGCCGGCCCTCGCGGCCGAAAACCGGGCCAATTCTGGCTAAATCCCCGGCAGTAACTCCAGAAAACCAAGAAGCTGATGATCTGCTGTACGGTCGCCGGGTGGTTTTAACGGCCATGGAGGAGGAGCGCCAACTTAATCGGATTTGGGTAGTCAATCGACTCCGTTACGATCCCCGTTATCATACCCTCTTAGAAAAAGCCAAGGCCAACGGCACGGTAATTGATGAGGTGGACGATCTGCGTCTCGATCAGATTACCAATAAGGCCAATCATCAGGGGATTGCCGCCCAGATGTCTCCCTATGAGTATATAGAATTAGCCGATCTGATCGAGAAAGCTAAGGGCAGAAGTCGCCACCCCGTCATCGTCATCGCTGAAGGTATTACGGATCCCCATAACCTTGGGGCAATTATTCGCACCGCCGAAGCCATGGGTTGTCAGGGGGTAGTTATTCCCCAACGTCGCGCCGCCGGGGTGACATCGACGGTGATGAAAGTGGCGGCGGGGGCCTTGGAATATTTACCTGTGGCCAGGGTGGTTAATCTCAATCGTGCTTTAGAGGAATTAAAAGCGGCGGGTTTTTGGCTCTACGGCACGGCGGCAAAAACTGGTAAATCCTTACACACAATTAATTTAACGGGTGCGATAGGATTGGTGCTAGGTTCGGAGGGAGAGGGTTTGAGTCTGCTAACCCAAAAGTCCTGCGATGAGTTGGTATCTATCCCCTTGGCAGGCAAAACCCCCAGTCTCAATGCTTCGGTGGCGGCGGCTATGGCTCTTTATGAAGTTTACCGTCAACGCTGGCAAAATTCCCCCGACTGAAAATCTGTATTTTTCGACACTCCCAATAGCCAAAAGGAGAAAGTATAAATAAAATAGGAAGGAAGTTTGCGAAATGTAAACGAACGTAACAAAACCACCAAAGTAGATTGAGACGGGGAACGAAATGAAAGAATTTTTGATTAGCTTACTGGAAATGTTCGGATTAGCCTACTGGGTCGAGATTAAAACCGACTATCCCAGATGTACTTATTATTTCGGTCCTTTTCTCGCTAAAGACGAGGCTGAAGTCGCTCAAGCTGGTTACGAAGAAGATTTGAAAACAGAAGGAGCGCAGGGAATTAAATTACATATAAAACGTTGTAAACCCGAAGATTTAACTATTTTTGAGGAAAAAGAAGAAAGCAAGCTCCTGAATACCCTAAAGGTATTACGCAGTCAAGCTTCTTAACAATTTTCAGTGATCAGTAATCAGTAATCAGCTTCTGAAGGCAACAGGCAAAAGGCTCCAAGAAAGGATTCGGCGATTCTCCTACCGAAAAAGAAGGCTAGAAACTAAGTAGAGCTTGCTGAATAAATGTGAAATATAGACGAGGTAAGGGTTTTAGGGTTCTGTTTCGCTCCCACAGGTGCAAGATTTTGAGAGAATCGTGGTTCAAAACCTGGCCTCTTCATCGGCCCGCGTCCTGTAGGGGCGAAGCATTCGGGCAATAACCTATCGGTGAAACCCTAGATATTCTATCCGAATGCTTCGCCCCTACTTTTTGCCGCAAACCCTAAATATCAATGGGAGCGATTTAAAAAACAGCTATATTCTGCTTCTGTCAGCCTTCCCGCTTCGTAGAGAGTATCGGTAATTTCTGCTAGGGTTAAAACCGAATAAGCTTGATAACCATGACTACGAAGTTTCTCTTTAACAGGGCCACCATGGTCGATAAAAACCACGATATCATTAACTAATAATCCCGCCGATTTAATCTTTGCTGCCCCCTCGATCGCACTTTTGCCAGAAATTAAAATATCGTCCACTACTACCACGGTTTCCCCCACTTGAAAATTACCTTCAATTACTCTTCTTGTGCCGTGGGCTTTTACTTCTTTGCGGGGGAAAATCATCGGATGATTTAATAATAAAGATAAACCCGTGGCTGTGGGTAAAGAACCGTAGGGGATACCGGCAATGCGGTCAAATGTCAAGGTTTTTAATATTTCTCCATAGGCTTCAATTACCTGCTGAAAAATATTAGGATTAGAGATAATTTTTCTCAGATCAATATAATAGGAAAAAGTTTCTCCCGATGCTTGCACATAATCGCCAAACATCAAGCAGCCAATATCAAATAATTGTAGAATTAAATCCTGATGAGGATGTTGTTTTAAAAGACAAACGTTAGCAGTCCAAGTCTCATCTTGGCTTGATTCTTGCTGGTGATTTTGTTTAATTTTGTTGACTTCCTCGCGTAAATCCTTGACTTTTGCCCCCAAATCGGGTTGAGATAAAAAGTCTTGGGGTACAGGAATTAATAAACCCTCGCCATGACTATTTAAACCCACAGTAATTAACTCGGAGAATTTACTTTTGTCTTCCCAAATACTGCGTAATAAAATCAATCTTTCGGGGGCAAAATTGCGAATCTTTTTCAAAATCTCCGGTTGAGTGGTTCCCACTTCTAAAAACACCTGTTCGGGAGTTCCCCAAGTACAAGCTTCTTTGACGACTTGCAGATAAAAAGGATTGTCGCGACTGGGGAATTCTTGCAGATTAATCGCGCCTTGATTGGAAGTATGACAAAGGATAAAAGCGCCATGCTCGGGGTAAACTAAAAAAGGAGCAACGTGATCCTGTCCGGAGTAGGGATTGAGAGTAACCGCGTCCACCTGCCAAGTTTTAAAGATAGTCTCGGCTAAAATACTGCTAGTATTAATATCGCCGTGTTTAGCATCCAAAATTACCGGGATATGATCGGGAATTGCCGTTAAAATTCGCTGTAATAATTCTAACCCGGCTGCTCCCAAAGCTTGATAAAAGCCTAAAGTTGGTTTGTAGGCACAGACAAAAGGGGCAGTTTCATCGATAATAAACTTGAGCCACTGTTCTAAATTAACGATTAATTCTCCCGGGGTGGAGGGCATCATTTCGGGGTTAGCATCTAAACCGAGGACAAGTAGAGTCTGGTTTTGACTAATGGCGTGGTTTAACTTTTGAAAAAAATTCATCGGTTTCTAATCTCAGAATTCTGGATTAGTTTCTAATTCTACACTGTTTTGCCAAAAAATAGGCTGTAAAATTGTCTCGTGCAGACTTTTTCTTGTGTCAGCGTCAAGGAATTTCTTTTGTAGTGGTTGCCATTCTTGCCATTTTTGGTGACGGATATTTCGGAAAATTTCTAGTAAGGTGGGCATTTCCTTGGCAAGACAATTAGGGAAAATTTGGCTAAGAAAATCCGAGAGAACACAACAATCCTGCATTTCTCCGAGAATACTTTGAAGGTTTTTAAGATATTCTAGGTACTCTTGATATTTGTCGCCATAAAACTGAGTGAATAACTCCATATTATAGCGGGAACGCTTGGCTTCTTTACGGAGATCGTGGAGTAATAATCCTTCTTTTTCCAATAAATCATCAATTTCTTGACTAGAAAACTCTCTTACTTTTTGATTTTCCTCTAAATTTACCCCAATTAACCAGCCTTCATGGAGTAAAAAGCGACTCGCTTGCGGTAATAATAAGTCTGGTAAAACTGTGGCAATATCTAATTTTCCAATCGGTTGATAGGTGGGATTATCCAACCAACTGGCAAAATCTGCCTTAAAATTGAGAAATTTATCGGACTTTAAGAGTTTTTCTACCTTAGCAAAAGCCTTCTCCCTTCGGTGTTCGAGAACTTGTAAAACTTTTTTCAGTAAATCCTGTTCTTTCGGTGGTAAAATTGGCTGATAATGACCGACAAAAGCCGATTTTAACACATCTAAATCCCGCAATTCTCCTAAAATTCTGCCCAGATTACCCACCCGTTTTTGATCGGCATATTTCGGCATGGTTAAAGCGGGGGCAAAACCAGTTAAAGTACTGCGAAGACGGCGCATTCCCACACGAATTTGATGTAATTCTTCCGTATCCTGATCGAGTAAAACCCCAGCTTCGTGTTTAAGAACTTTATGAAAATGTTTATCAATGCCGATATAGGCCCAATCGGCAACAGTTTTAGCCCGAGGATTAAATTTGTTAGTCATTTGTCTTTAGCGAGGGAATAATGTCAAGATGGTGATAGAATCTTTAAATAAAGACTGGAACTAATAGATCCCATTTATTCTACACAATAGGATGAAGCAGCCGCTTTAAGAGAAGTTTATGGATAGTTTTTGGCTAGATTATGGGGGGGAAATCGCTTTTCGCACTGGAGAGCATCTTTTCTTGACGGGAATAGCCATGGCTATGGGTAGCTTAATCGGGATTCCTCTAGGTATTTTAATTAGTCGTCAAGCTATTCTCGCCCCACCAATTATAGCGATCGTTAACACCCTACAGACTATCCCCAGTTTAGCCCTATTTGGTTTTTTAATTTCCGTGCCTTTTTTGGGAGGAATCGGCAAAATTCCCGCTATTGTTGCCCTAACTCTCTATACTTTACTGCCAATTGTTTTAAATACCTATCTGGGCATCAAAAAAGTTGATCCCGAATTAAAATTAGCCGGGTTATCCCTAGGCATGACCGACGGTCAAATCCTGCGTTATATCGAATTACCCCTGGCCAAGGCGACAATTTTGGCAGGAGTGAGAATTGCGACGGTGATTGCTATCGGTGTGGCTACGATCGCAGCTGCCATCGGTGGCGGTGGTTTGGGAGTGTTTATTTTTCGCGGTATTGCCACGGTCAACAATCAGTTAATTTTGGCGGGGGCAATTCCTGCCGCTTTTTTAGCCCTTGTTGCCGATTGGAGTCTCGGTTGGCTAGAAAAGACCTTTTCCCCTTCGCAACGCCCGAAAAAGCCTTCTAAATGGCAATGGGGCTTAGGTTTAATTGGGTTGGCCCTGCTATCTTTCCTCTTGACTCAAATTTTCCATTCATCCCCCGGCACAGTGGTGATCGGTTCCAAAAATTTTACTGAACAGGTGATTTTAGGGGAAATTTTGGCACAGGAAATCGAAAAAGAGACGAATTTACGGGTTGAGCGTCAATTTAATCTCGGTGGTACTCTGATCTGTCATGAAGCGGTGAAAGCGGGTAAAATCGACGGTTATGTGGAGTATTCCGGCACGGCTTTCACGGGAATTTTGCAAGAAAAACCCCTTAACGATGCCCGATTAGTCTCTGAAAAGCTGCAAGAGATTTATCCAGAAAAATTTAATCTAGAAGTGTTTCCCAGTTTAGGATTCGAGAATACTTTCGCCATTGTTATCCGGGGAGAAACCGCCAGTCAATACAATCTTAAAACTCTCTCGCAAGTTGCTAAATATACCCCCAATTGGCAAGCGGGTTTTGGTTATGAATTTTTGGAAAGGGAAGACGGTTATAAGGGATTAGCGAAGACCTATGGCCTAACTTTTGCCCAACCCCCGAAAGTGATGGATTTAGGGTTAATGTACCGCGCTTTAGCCGAAAAACAAGTGGATTTAGTGGCGGGAAATTCCACCGATGGCTTAATTCCCGTGCTAGATTTAGTCATCCTAGAAGATGATCGACGCTATTTTCCTCCCTACGAAGCGGTACCGATTTTTAACCGGGATAGTTTGCAAAAATATCCGCAATTGCGACAGGTTTTAGCCAAACTCACCGGCAAAATTACCTCCAGCACTATGCAGAAATTAAACTATCAGGTGGATGGACGCGATCGCAGGGTGGAGGAAGTGGTTAAAGAATTTCTAGTCTCCCTCTCTTAACCATTTAGTCACTCCCCCGGGTTGATCGATTAAAGTAATGCCTTGGGCTTTTAATTCTGCTCGAATGCGATCGCTTTCGGCGTAATTTTTCGCTTTTTTCGCCTCTGTCCGTTGTTGGATCAGATTTTCGATATCCGCTGCACTAATTCCCTCAGAAACAGGGGTTTCTCCCTGGTCGGCGGCAATTTCTAGGCCCAAAACCCTAGACAATTTCACCAAAGTATGCCATTTTACCGCTAATTGGGCCAGATTGCTGTCTGTCTTACCCGCATGGGTTAAATTATTACCCTCCTTGCGTAATTCCTTAGCGATTTCAAATAACACCGCTAAACCACCGGCAAAGTTAAAATCGTGATTTACCGCCTCTTGAAAGCGATTTTCTAGCTCTTGGTCAGTAATTGCGGGATTATCGGGCGGAAGATGCTTATAACCAAAGGATAAACCCTCTTGCAAAGTATGCCAGCCATTAGTGGCCGCCTGCAATCCCTCATCGGAAAAATCGATCGGTTTGCGGTATTGGGCGCCTAAAATTAATAATCTCACGGCTAAGGGGTCATATTTTGCCAATAACTCCCGAATAGTGATGAAATTACCGAGGGATTTCGACATTTTTTCCCCTGCCACCTTGACCATGCCATTATGTAACCAATAGTGGGCCAGAGGTTTACCCGTAGCCGCTTCACTTTGGGCAATTTCGTTTTCGTGGTGGGGAAAAATCAGATCACTTCCCCCCACATGAATATCGATAGTTTCTCCCAATTGTTCTTTGACCATGGCCGAACATTCAATATGCCACCCCGGACGACCTTGGCCCCAGGGAGAATCCCAACTAGGTTCCCCCGGTTTTGCCCCCTTCCAGAGGGCAAAATCAAAGGGGTCTTGTTTTTTAATTGCTTCCGGGTCGTCGGTTTCTACCCGGCCGCTGGCCCCAGCTTGCAGATCATCCAGTTTTCGCCCTGATAGTTTGCCATAATCGGAAAAACGACGGACGGAGTAGTAAACATCGCCATCGCTGGGGTAAGCATAGCCTTTTTGTTCTAATTCGTAGACTAGGCGCTTGATACCGTCGAGGGTATGAGTGGCCCGGGGATAAGCGTCCGCCGGTCTGACCCCTAATTTTGCCATATCCTCAAAGTAGGCCTCGATAAATCTCTCGGCCACGGCTGCCATGGTGGTATGTTCATTTTTAGCCCGATTGAGAATTTTATCGTCAATATCAGTGAAATTCTGAATATAGCGCACTTTATAACCGAGATACTCCAAATAACGCCGCACCACATCCCAAACTACACAGGTGCGCGCATGACCCAAATGGCAATAATCATAGACGGTAATGCCGCAGCAATACATGGAGACAATGCCGGGGATGAGGGGGGTAAAGGGTTCTTCGCGACGACTGAGGGTGTTGTAGAGGATTAAGGTCATGGAGGGGGAATTTTTTTCTGGGGAAAAAGGCTAGTCCAATTTTATAGCAGTTATCAGTGATCAGTTATCAGTAATCAGTTATCAGTAATCAGTTATCAGTGATCACTGATCACTTTCCCCAGGGTGAGCGCATCTCAAACCCTATTGACAATTGGCCAATTTTGTGATCCGCATGGGCATTTCAAGTGATACCAGTCAATCAGAATAGTTAGGAACTCGACCTATTTGGTCGATTGTTGCTCAACAATTGAGATGGCGAATTCTCCTCAAATATGCCTGAATCGTGGGTAGGCAACTCAGATAAAGTTCATTTTGTCAAGGATTGTCTAAGATGAGCTTACCCTGATTTCTTTACTATACTTTGTGTTTTTTGTCAAGAGGTTTTTAGGGTTTTAGTAAAGATATGACGGTAAGATTCGAGAAGATAGGACTGTTTTGATGACAACTATTATTGATAGAATCGATAGAATAACGAGAGGAAAGCTTGATTGTTTGCCTCAACCGACAATTTTTAATTGTTAATAAACTTTGACCAGACCCTAACTATGAATGAACCACCTAATAGCGCTGGCGATGAAATCCAATTACCCCGGGGAGAAAGAGTTGACCAGCTAAGAAGTCTCATCGAAACCCTACGCATTGCCGATGAAGTGGCCAATCGAGGTTATTTGATTACCAGCGCCGAAGTGGCCGATTTAATGGATATTAATCCAGGGGCCGTTACCAGTCGCGGCGACCATTGGCCGTGGCGAAATTGGGTAATCTCCCGGGTCAGACGGGAGGGAAACCAAATTCTTTGGCAGTTGGAAAAAGTCGATTAGGATTAATTGCAACCATCAGTTAATTTCTCTCTTAACTTTTGTCAATTAGCAATTAGGGTTTGCTAAATAAATCTAAAAACCTTGTTGGGTAAGACTTTTAGACTTTTGGTCAATCAAAAAGTCCCAGATCTGGGAGGGATCGGGGGGAAAATTCCGGGACTTTTTCCCTGAAAATTAGGTAATTTACCAGATGAAAATGGGTAAAAACCTACACCCCACACCCCACACCCCACACCCCACACCCTGTCCCCACGAAAAACTTTTTCAGCAAACCCTAATTATCTCGTCATTTTCCCCCAGCAGATGACGCGCAAAACGTCGAGCTAGGGGCGGAGCCGATACGAGTGTACTGGTAAAGCCAGAAAATACCTGCAATCCCACTTTATCGGCGATCGCTCCCACTAGGGGCCGTCCCGAGGGAGCAAAGGCCACTAGGCAATGATGACAGCTGCCGGGGAGAGAGGCTAAAGAGGGCAGCAATGTCCCCACGGCGGCGCGTATTGCTTTTTCCCCCGCCAGAGGGTTTAAAATCGCATCTGGATCGGTGATAATGGCGCTAATTTGCCCTAGATAAAGGCTTTGATCCCGGAATTGTACCGCCCCCGTTTCTAAAACACTGGCAATTATTTCTGGGGTTTCTCTCTGCCAAATGCCCTGATTTTCTAGTTGGGTAATTTTTTGCTCTAATACCAATCTGGCAGGAATTGCGGGCATAACTAGGGTGTTTAATTTGATCTCGCTGGGGGGAATTTTGATCACCTGGGCATGGGTAAAATAGACGGGAGCAGTAATACCGGATTTTTGCAGTAAAGACCGAGTTAATCCCCCCGCACAGACGATAGTTTCCCCAGCATGATAATTATTTTTAGGAGTTTTTACGCCGGTAATTCTCGATGCAGTTTCAATTAATTCGATGACAGCTTCCCGAATAATCTTGCCTCCCAGACGTAGAAAAGCTTGTTGATAGGCAAGATTAGTTTTTTCGGCGTTGATGTGACCGTGGGGCAGTCGTAAAACTCCGGAGATAGCAGCGGGATTTAATAGAGGTTCTAAAGCGATCGCTGCTTGCGGATCGAGAATTTCGGGGGTAATAGCAAAGATAGCAAATTTTTCGGCCACAGTGGCTGGGTCATCTTCGGGGTTCACGGTGAGAATTAGCTCTAGGTCCCGGTATTCGTTATCTATGCCCAATTCCTGCGATAAATTGCGCTGAATTTCTCGACCTTCTTGATATAATTTTCTCTGGATTTCTGTGGTGGACGACCAATAGGCTAAACCCCCGTAACTGTAGAAAGTGGCGTTGAGGGGATGGGTTTCTTTTTCTAATAAGAGGACTCGACTGCCTAGGTTAGCTAGTTCATAACTTAAGGCGGAACCGGTGATACCACCACCGATAATTATGTAATCATAAGTTGTGGTCATAATTGGGCTAATTTTTCCTCGATTAATCTATTCTATCATTATACTTGCTCAGTTCCCTGGTTCTGATTTAAGCAATAGTTGCTATAATTAGAGGAAAAGTTGAAAGCGGGACTGGATAACTATGCAACAGTTAGAAACTAGGGGGATAACTGACCGATGGATTAAAGCTAGTTGGGAAGAATACTTAGCAGCAATTAAAAACTTCCCAGAAAATCAAGGAAAAAGTTATTATTACAATGGCTATTATCGATTAGAAATGACTCCTATTGGATTTGAACACGCTAGAGATCATCACGTTGTCTTTTTGGGGGTGAGTCTCTACGCTATCCTCAAAGAAATTCCTTTTCAAGGACTCCCTACTTGTTCTTATCGCAAAAGAGGAATTAGAGAAGTGCAGCCAGATATATCTTACTATCTAGGAGAGAAAGCGAATCTGATACCAAATGGGACTTCGATTATTGATTTAAATCAGTATCCCCCACCAGATTTAGTCATTGAAATCTCAAAATCTACCCTCAATGATGACTTAGGTAATAAACGCTTACTCTACGAAGAATTAGGGGTTAGTGAATACTGGAGTGTTAAGGTAGATGATCCTCAAATATTCGCTTTTGAAATAATCGATCGAGGTAGCAAAAGAATTGATATATCAAAGGTTTTACCTAATTTAAAACTTGCGGTTTTAGAGTCAGCTTTACAACAGGCACGCAGCAAGGATCAAAGTCAGGTGGGACGTTGGTTAATCACTCAATTTCAAGGTTAACCCAATAAAATCGAGGCTAAGATTATGCAACAGCTAGAAACTACTATCTCGACAGATTTATGGATTAAAGCTAGTTGGGAAGAATACTTAGAAGCAATTAAAAACTTACCAGAAAATAAAGGAAAAAGTTATTATTACAATGGCTATTATCGATTAGAAATGACTCCTATTGGTAACGATCATGCCAGCGATCATGCTATTTTGATCTTCGCTGTTAGTCTCTATGCTACCCTAAAAAATTTGGCCTTTAATGCCAAAGATAATTGCAGTTTTCGCAAGTCGGGTTATCGAGAAGTTCAACCGGATATATCTTATTATTTTGCGGAGAAAGCTAATCTAATTTCCTACGGTACTTCGATTATTGATTTAAATCAGTATCCTCCACCAGATTTAGTCATTGAAATCTCAAAATCTACCCTTAATGATGACTTAGGTAATAAACGCTTACTCTATGAAGAATTAGGGGTTAGTGAATACTGGAGTGTTAAGGTAGATGATCCTCAAATATTCGCTTTTGAAATAATCGATCAAGGTAGCAAAAGAATTGATATATCAAAGGTTTTACCTAATTTAAAACTCGCAGTTTTAGAGTCAGCTTTACAACAGGCACGCAGCAAGGATCAAAGTCAGGTGGGACGTTGGTTAATCAGTCAATTTCAAGGTTAAATCCTGCGGTTTTTTAGCAGCAGCTTTCTCCAATAAAGACTCGGCAAAAGCGATGGCATCTGCTGCCGAATTTCCTCCCGTTAATTGTGCCAATTCTTCCCTTCTCGTCTGACGATTATCGAGAGAAGTAACCCGGACAACCGTGCGAATTTCCGAGAGATTAGTGGGATTATCTTCGGCAATCATTTGTTTATAAACTCGAAAATGGTGATCAGCTAAAGCAGCCACTAACGGTTGATGAGTAACGCACAAAACTTGATATTGTTGACCTAATTGATCTAATTTATCGGCAATTGCCTGGGCAACTTTTCCCGATACTCCCGCATCAATTTCATCAAAAATTAGGGTTGCCGCTGCCGATTGGGATTGGGAAAAACAGGACTTTAACGCTAGGAGAAAACGACTCATTTCTCCTCCGGAAGCGGTACTGGATAAAGGTTGGATTTTTTCCCCCGGATTCGGACTAAAATAAAAGACCACTTGATCGACTCCCAGACTGCTAGGATTACCCGGGGCAATCCGACAGACAAAAATCACCTTTTCCATGGCTAAAGGTTTTAATTCCTGTACCAATTGTTTTTCTAGTTGACTAGCGGTTTCTTGTCGCAAAAAGGTCAACTGGGTGCTAGTTTCTCGATAGATGTTTTCCTGTTGCTGACAAATTTTTTCTAATTCCTCAATAGATTGTCCTTCTCCCGTCAACTCCGCTAATTCCTGCTGTAATTTCTGATAATAATCGATCGCTTCGGCTAAACTTGGGCCATACTTGCGACCAATGCGCTTAAGTTGGACAATTCTTTCTTCTATCTCGTTCAATCTCTCGGGATCTGCCTCTAGACTATCCCCATAAACGTTGATTTCCTGTCCCGCTTCCACCACCTGATTTAATGCCGATCGCACCATCTCTAAAATTGGCTCTAAACTGCTATCATAAACCATCATATTTGTCAAGATATTTTCAGCTTTTCCTAACAAATCGGCGACGGCCGGTTGATCGCGATCGTTTTGGTAGAGTAGTTGATAGACTTGATAGCTGGAATTTTGCAAATCGACACCGTGGGAGAGTCGGTTTCTTTCCTGTTCCAGCTGTTCCAACTCGTCAGCGGCGGTTAAATTAGCTGATTCTAGTTCTTTTAGTTGATATTCTAGTAAATCTAATCTTTGTAGGCGATTTTGTTCCGATTGCAACCTATTATTTAAAATATTCTTGCTTTCTTGCCAGTTAAGGTAGGCTGTGGCTACCTTTTCCCGCTGCCGCAGCAGCGATTCACCCCCGTAGAGATCTAATAATTCCCTCTGTCGATTAGCGTCCATTAACTGAACTGTTTGACCTTGAGCGGTGATTTCTACCAAAAAATCTCTTATTTGCGCCATTTGTTGGCGATTAGCGACGACTCCGTTAATCCGAGAACGAGAACGCAAGGAATTATTAGTAATCACTAATTCCCGGCTGATTGTTAGACTATTATCTTCTAATAGGTCAATTTCCTGACTTTCTAGCCAAGCAATTAATTCTGGGGTGAGAGAAAAAGTCGCTTCTAGGGTTGATTGTTGGCTTCCCTGACGGATGACGCGATGATTGACTTTACCACCGAGAACAATATCGATCGCATCTAATATAATCGATTTTCCTGCCCCCGTCTCACCGGTCAGTACATTTAATCCGTTCCCGAAAGTTAATTCTAAGCGATCGATGAGGGTAAAATTTTGAATTTGTAGGCAGGATAACATATATCAGTAATCAGTAATCAGTAATCAGTTGGTAAGCTAAACGGCTTTTACTTCGGATCACCGATATAGACTCCAAAAGGGTTATAGCTATTGGATCATGCAGGTTAAGCGCCGTTTAGCTTATTCTCATTATCCTTCAGCATTCCCTAATTTTCCCCGAAACGGTAGCCCTTCCCATAGACAGTATTAATTAGAGGCGTTTCTCCAGGCGCTTCGATTTTACGACGCAGTAAGCGCATCAGGGCAGGAACTACGTTACTATTAGGTTGCTCTCCTTCTGACCAGAGATGCTGATAAATTTGTTCATGGGTGAGAAGTTGCCCTGGATGAGTCATAAATAAAGTCAATAATTGCACTTCTTTTGCTGATAAACTGATCGTGCGACCGTGACGATAAGCCACTTGATTTTCGCTATCGAGTTCTAAATCAGCACATTTTAGTTTACTGCTATTACTAGCTTCAAAATTGGGAGAACGACGCAATAAAGCGCGGACTCTCGCTAATAATTCTCGCAGTTGAAAGGGTTTGACTAAATAATCATCAGCGCCGGCATCTAATCCCGCCACTCGATCGTCTATGGTATCCTTAGCGGTTAGAAATAAAACGGGAGTGGTGTCCCCTTGATTGCGTAAATGTTGACAGATTTGTAATCCGGATTGCTGGGGTAACATCCAATCGAGAATTAAGAGGTCATAATTATTCTCTTGTGCCAATTCTAACCCCGTCCGACCATTATCAGCAATATCAACTTCATAGCCTTCTTGAGCAAGAATTTGTTCTAAGGGTTCGGTTAATTCTTTTTCATCATCAACGATAAGTATTTTCATAAAAGTAAAAAAGATGGTGTTGGGTTTTGGGGTTTTGGGGTTTTAGGGTTTTGGGGTTTTTTAGTTGAATCTCCCCATTGCCCCTATCCCCCATCCCCTATCTCCCCATTTCCGCCATATCCCCATATCCCCATGTCCCCATATCCCCATTTCTCCTAATTATCTATCTTTGGGGAATAAATTGCGCCATTCGAGAGGAATATAACTTTCAATAAATCTAGCGAGGGTTGGGTAATGACGCTGATATAAAACTCCCATATAGATAATACCAAGTCCTAGGACGGTTAGGGCAAAGGGAAAGAAAATTGAATCGGCAAAGAGACGATAGGAGAGATAGGAAAGATAGGCAAATACTCCGATACCTCCGAAAATCACAAATAATCTTCTTTTTAGCAGGACGGATAATAACATCAATCCCAAGTTAATTAAACAGTATAAAAATCGTTGTGCTTCATTATCATCGATTAGGAGAGATAGACTAAACCAAAACATAATTAATCCGAATAGGTATAGCCAAAAAGAAAAATCTCCCCGACTGCGACGCTGACGTACATCAATTAAATAGGCAGTTATTAAACAGGCAATTCCAAACCAAAAGGATACCCAGAGTCGCATTCTCCATGTATATTCGTTCTCTCCAAATAGTAAAGGGGTTAAGTCCATTGACATATACCACAGACTAAAGGCAATGGGTGCAGTTAAGAAAGGAAATTTAACAAATCTCAAAGTTATTAATCCTGCGATAATCGTGCCTAATTCCATTAAAAACCAACTGCCTTTAGTCCATGTATGGAAATCTCGATAAATGCCCGGATCGACCCCTTGCCAGTATCCTGTCCAGCGTTGTAAACCGTAGATTGCTAAGGGAGTCATTGCCACTGCCATGGTAAATAAAAGGCCGCCGGGGATTTTGAGATTTTGCTGAAAATAGAGATTTTTCCCCGCAAAAATAAAACAAATTGCATAAAACAGGGCGATAAAAAATAGGCCTGCACCGCCGAAACTCTCCCAAGCTTTGTTCATAAACCATCCCAGGGCGGAGATAACAATTAATGCCCCAAAATAATAGGCCACATTAGCGAAATTAAAGCGAGGGCGATTAACTTCATCTTCTTGGGGATAACGGGATAAAAAAGCCGTCCATAAATTTTCAGCTTGGCTGGCAGTAATTAGGTTTTGTTGTACCGCCCAATCAAAATCTTCTCTTTCTAGTCTCATAATATTCTATAGTCCTTAAGCTAAGACGTATTTTAACCGCCCATCCCTTTACTGTTGCAAGAGTGCCTGATCTCAACAAGCAATTTAAATGCTTATAGCAGTTTTCATCAGAATGAGGCATGAGCAAGGGGCTGAAACCCTTTGTTAGCAAAACTTGTCGATACCTCAGTAACGTGAAAAGCGCTATAATTAACAGCTTATCCTAATGATAAGGGAATAGGGCATAGGCGCAAATGTTAAATCCTGTAATAAAACTTAACATTTACCGCTAGAAACATCCGAAATCTGCAAAATAGAGTATAATTAAGTCTAGATTAACTATTATCGAAGCAATTATGATAACTAAATCAGAACTCTATGAAGAATATTTTCAATTATGGCTGATAACAACAATAGGTCAGTTGGAACAAGGAGATTTTCAGGCATTAGATGTATCTCATTTAGTTGAGGAGTTGAAAGAATTGGGTAAATCAGATAACAATAGGCCAATTAATGTTTGTCAAGGCATCTTTTTCAAATCAAATTCAGGCACAAGTAGAGCCAATTATTTTGTTTGTTGATTTTGTAAGTCAGTAATTAATTCTTGTAAAAATAGAGAATCATTACTTAAGTCTGAAATTTCATCTTCATAGTTTTCGAGAGCTTCTAGTTGTTGAATACGGTCACTATAATTTTTGAGAAGGGCTTCGAGAGCTTCGATAATAAATTGGATGTCTTTAAATGATAGAGTTTTCATAGTTTACCTCAACTTACTTTTTTAAATCCTATAGTAATCATAGCAATTATCGTCCGTTGGGTTGACGTAAGGAAACCCAACTATAGACCCAAGGCAACCCAACAAAAAGATTCAGACAGATTTAGGTGTTGGCTGTTGGGTTTCGCTTTTCCTGAGAATTGAGAGGTTTTCCTTAACATATTTATTCGCTCAACCCAACCTACGAAACTGTAGGTTGGGTTGAGGCACGAAACCCAACCATAAACCCAAGGAAACTAAAGTAGGTTGGGTTGAC